>DAOVNN010000216.1 GCA_030630165.1 Candidatus Krumholzibacteriota bacterium | reverse complement strand
TCGGCGCGGGTGTCGTGACCGAGATCGTAGAATAGCGGGGACTGGTTAAGATGAGAGATCTGGTGATACTTGCCTGCGGCGAGTGCAAGAACAGAAATTACACGACGACGAAGAACAAGCGTCTTCATCCGGACAGACTTGAGCACAAAAAGTACTGTCCGTTCTGCCGCAAGCACACCCAGCACAAGGAAACGCGCTAGAACCCGCGTTTTTTAGACGGCGGACATGACTCCGCGACGCTTCGCTGCGCCGCGGCACGGGTGTGTTGTCCGTCATGTTACCGTTCAGGAACGGAGAGCCGTATGTTCGAGAAGATCAGAAAGTTTCTCAGCGAGATCGTGGCCGAGTTGAAGAAAGTCACCTGGCCCACTCGTGATGAACTGAAGGAATCGACAAAACTCGTAATCATAGCAACCTTCGTGGTGACTATATTCGTCGGACTGGTTGACCAGCTCCTCACGCTGCTCATCAGACGGCTCCTTGGATGGTAACCTGAGCTGTTCTTGCAGACGGGATAAACACGATGAACGAGGATACGACCCCAAAAAAGGGGACCGAAGAGTCCCCCGACAAAGTAAAAATCTCTTCAGAAGAGCCGAAAACGGTCGCTGAAGAGGCGGGCGCCGTCGAGACGGAAGAACTTTCCTCAGAGGAAGAGGCCGTTGTCGAGGAAGGCGATACCCCGCAGGAGGAATCGACGGAGGCTCCCGAAGCCGAGGAGAACGCTTCCATATCCGAGGAAGAAGCGGAGCCCGTTGACAAGGGGGAGGAAACGGACGCGAATGCGCCCGAGGAGACCCCCGAACCCGGAACAACAGAGACCCCGCAGGCTGAAACGTCAGTGGCGGAGGGCGGCGCCGATGTGGACGGTGCCGGTACCAGCACCAGGAAAATGCGCTGGTACGTCCTTCACACCTACTCCGGCCGCGAGGCGAAGGTCCGGGATACGATCGAGCGCCTGATCAGGGCTTCCGAGATGGAAGACCGGTTCGGCAAGGTTCTCGTAGCCACCGAAGAGGTGGCGGAGATGAAGAAGGGCAAGAAGACCGTTTCGAAGCGGAAGCTTTTTCCCAGCTACATCCTCATAGAGATGGAGATGACGAACGAGACGTGGAGTCACATCGAGAATGTCCCCGGCGTGACACATTTCGTCGGTGGGGGCAAGAAGCCGTTTCCCATTCCGAAGAAGGAAGTCGACAGGATCCTTGGCCGGATGGAGAAGAAAGAGGGGATCATCCCCGAGGTGCCGTTCACGATTGGCGAGCATGTCAGCGTGGTCGACGGCCCGTTCTCCGAGTTTACCGGCATCGTCGACGAGATAAATCCGGAACGGGGAAAGCTCAAGGTCCTCGTAAGTATTTTCGGGAGAGAGACTCCGGTCGAGCTCGACTTCCTTCAGGTCAAACCTCTCTAGTAAGGGCAGACCACCGGAACGAGGGCGCTCCGTTAATCAAACAGGAGCAGAGGATCCTATGGCTAAGAAGTCAAAGAAGAAAGTGCTCAAGGTCATCAAGCTGCAGATCCCGGGCGGACAGGCGACGCCTGCGCCACCCGTGGGGCCGGCGCTCGGCCAGTTACAGGTCAGTTCGGTAGACTTCTGCAAGCAGTTCAACGCCCAGACAACGAGCATGTCAGGAACGATCGTCCCTGTGGAGATAACAGTCTACATGGACAAGACGTTTACCTTCGTCACCAAATCTCCTCCCGCGTCCGAGCTGCTGCGCAAGGCGGCCGGGATCGCGAAGGGCTCCGGAGAGCCCAACAAGGAGAAGGTAGCGAAGATAAAGCATGCCCAGGTCGAGGAGATCGCGAAGGCCAAGATGAAGGACCTGAACGCGTTCGACCTCGCCATGGCGGTGAGGATGATCGAGGGTTCAGCCCGTTCAATGGGCATAATCATCGAAGATTAAAAGAGAGTGGTCGAAAGATGAAGCGCGGCAAGAAATACGCTGAAAGTATGGCCAGGATCGATCGCACGAGGGAATATCCCCTCGAAGAAGCGGTCGAGGTCATCAAGAACCTGCCCGCGGGAAAATTCGACGAAACGTTCGAGTTCTCGGCGAGGCTCGGTGTAAACCCCAGGCATGCTGACCAGCAGGTCAGGGGCACCGTTCTGCTTCCCCACGGTACGGGCAGGGACGTTCGCGTCCTCGTTCTCACCAAGGGGGAGAAGGAGACCGAAGCCAGTGAAGCCGGGGCCGACTTTGTCGGATCGGACGAGTTCATCGAGAAGATAAAAGACGGATGGTTCGAGTTCGACGTCGCCATCGCGACGCCCGATATGATGGGTGAAGTGGGGAAACTGGGCCGTATCCTCGGTCCCAGGGGCCTTATGCCTAACCCGAAGATCGGAACGGTCACATTCGACGTCGGCAAGGCGGTCAAGGACGCCAAGGCCGGAAAGATCGAGTACCGTGTCGACAAGGGCTCGAACATACACGTGCCGGTAGGCAAGGTTTCATTTGATAAGCAGAAACTGGTCGAGAACATCCAGGCCCTGATGCTCGAACTGGTCAGGGCGAAGCCCGCGTCGGCGAAGGGAAAGTACGTGCTCAGCGTACACCTTTCAACAACGATGGGACCGTCGGTGAAACTCGACTCATCACATCTGCTGACCGAGCTGCGGTAGAAAGGAGGTCGGATATGGTGCAGCCTGTAAAAGTGGAGAAGGTAGAGGAGCTCAAGGCGATGATTCAGGATGCCAAGAGCATCATCCTCAACGATTTCACCGGACTCAATGTGGCGGACATCTCCGAGCTCCGCCGCCAGTGCCGTGAAAACGGTATCGAGTTCAGGGTCATCAAGAACACACTGGCAAAGAGAAGCTTCGAGGAGCTGGGCATAGAGGGCATGGACGTCCTTCTCGAGGGCCCGACAGCGTTCGCCGTCTCGACGGTCGACGAAGTCGCCCCGGCCCACGTGCTCAAGAAGTTTGCTGACGAGTATAAACTCCCCCGTTTCAAGGGGGGATATGTGGCCGGCCGGATCCTCGATGAGAAGGAGACGGTAAGGCTCGCGTCGCTCCCGTCGCGCGAGGTACTCCTCACGCAGGTCGTCGGAACGTTCCAGGCTCCGCTGCAGGGACTCGTGGGAGTCCTCAATGCTTCCCTGCGGGACCTGGTCGGCGTGCTCGACGCGATCAAGGAAAAGAAGGGAGCGGCCTGATAGAGGCCGGGCGGCCGGCTCGATCGCCTGTCGCCGCACGTAGCCGTTAACCGATTTGTTCGAAAGAGAGGATGGCAATGCCCGCCAAGAAAGATGATGAAAAGAAAAAAGCCGAGGCCGTAGAGGAAAAGGCCGAGGAAAAGGCTGAGAAGCCCAAGAAGAAAGCAGAGAAGAAGGCCGAAGAGAAGCCCGCTGAAGAGGCTCCGGCCAAGAAAAAGGCTGAAGAGCCGAAAGCCGAGGAGAAAAAAGTGGAGGCCAGCTCCAAGAGTGTAGAGAAGATAGTCGAGGCAGTCGAAAAGATGACGGTACTCGAGCTTTCCGAGCTCGTAAAGGTCCTCGAGGACAGGTTCGGCGTTACCGCCGCTGCCCCGATGGCAATGATGCCCGGCATGATGATGGGTGGAGGCGCAGCCGAAGAGGTCGAGGAACAGACCGAGTTCGACGTGGTCCTCAAGGACTTCGGCAGCCAGAAGATCCAGGTCATCAAGGTCGTCAGGGCCATTACCGGCCTTGGATTGATCGAGGCGAAGAAAGTGGTCGAGGATCTTCCGGGCAACGTCAAGGAAGGCGCCAGCAAAGACGAGGCCGAAGAGATCAAGAATAAGCTTGAAGAAGTCGGCGCGACAGTAGAAGTAAAGTAACCGTTTTTAATAAAGGTCGGCGAAGAGCCGAGACAAGGGGGATCGGTCTACATGATCAAAATGCCTGACCGGATCGACTTCGGAAAGATTCCGCAGGTGATGGAGATCCCTCATCTCCTGGAAGTACAACTCGCCTCCTACGAGCGGTTTCTCCAGCAGAAGGTCCCTATCGACAAGCGGGACGACATCGGGCTGCAGGCAGTCTTCAACTCGGTGTTCCCCGTAGTGTCGAGCAAAGGCGACTTTACCCTGGAGTACCTCGGCTACAGTGTCGGAGAGCCGAAGTATACCGTAGAGGAATGCAAGGAACGTGACCTGACGCATGCGACGCCCCTGAAGGCGGCGCTCAGACTTGTCGTGCGTGAGCAGGGCGAGGACGACTGGGTGATCAAGGATATTATCCAGAGCGAAGTCTATCTCGGGGAGATCCCGCTGATAACAGACAGGGGCACGTTCATCATCAACGGTGCCGAGAGGGTCATCGTCAGCCAGCTGCACCGGTCGCCCGGCGTGGTCTTCAGCGACGACTACCATCCCAACGGCAAGAGACTGTTCAACGCGAGGATCATTCCGTACAGAGGCTCATGGGTCGAATTCGTCATCGATGTGAACGACATCATGTATGTCTATATCGACAGGCGGAGAAAGATACCCGTGACGGTGCTTCTGAAGGCGATGGGATTCGAGCCCAACAGCGGGATCATCAAGCTCTTTCACAAAACGAAGGTGCACACAATCACGGTGCGCCCGAGCAAGAAAGATACGGCCCTGATCGGCAGGATCGTGGCCGAAGACATCATCAGCAGGGAAACAGGCGAGGTCATCGCCGAGGCGGGCAAGCCTCTGGCCGAGACTGCGCTCGAGATGATGAAGTCGCAGAAGATCCTAAAGATCGTTCTCGTGGAGAAGGCTGGAAACATCGAGGAAGATGTTATCATCAAGACACTCGAGAAGGATCCGACCACGGGGCGCGAAGATGCCCTCAAGCGCATTTACAATCTTATGCGTCCAGGAGATCCGCCTAATGTCGAGACGGCCAAGGCGCTGCTCGACAGGCTCTTCTTCAACCCGAAGAGATACAATCTCGCCAAGGTGGGCCGCCACAAGATGAACAGGCGTCTCGGTGTCGACATACCGATCGAGACGACGACGCTGACCGAGAAGGATTTCATCGCCGTGGTGCTTAACCTGATCGCGATCAGGGATACCGACGGAGGTGTCGACGACATCGACCACCTTGGTAACAGGAGAGTACGCTCGGTAGGCGAGCTTCTCGCCAACCAGTTCTCCGTCGGGCTGGCGAGGATGGCGAGGATCATCAGGGAGAGGATGACGATCCAGGAGTCGGACAACCCCACTCCCTACGATCTGGTAAACGCCAGGACGATCAGCGCGGTTGTGCAGTCGTTCTTCGGCAGCAGCCAGCTTTCGCAGTTCATGGACCAAACCAATC
>DAOVNN010000001.1 GCA_030630165.1 Candidatus Krumholzibacteriota bacterium | reverse complement strand
GTCGAAGACCTCGCAGTCGACGACGCAGCCCTGAAAGTAATCGAAATAGCGAGGATCAGGGGCTAGAGGGTCTGTCTGGAAAGCCTGGACTTGATACGCGCGGCGGTCCTGTGATGGATGATACCCATCTTGGCCGATTTGTCGACCCTGGAAGCGAGAGCGGGAAAGCTCTCTTTAGCCACGGCGCTGTCCTCGATGGCCTTGAAACCTTTGATCGCCTTGCGGAGAAGACTCCTGTACTTTTTGTTCATCAGGCGCCTCTTCTCGTTCTGGCGCATCCTTTTCCATGCGGATTTGTGATTCGGCATCCGGTATTCACCTCCAAGTGATGCGGTAACATAACGGAAGGCCCTCGTTTTGTCAAGTAGTCATAAGAACAAAATCCGCAAAAAGATAGAGGGGATGCCCGCCTCTCCCGGGGTCTATTTCTTCAAGAATCAGAGAGGGCAGGTAATATATGTCGGAAAGGCCAGAAAGCTTGTCAGCAGAGTGCGCAGCTACATGCAGGCACCGGAGGGTCTCGATCCGAAGACCAGAGCCCTGATGGACACCGCAGAATCAGTCGACTATATAGTGACAGATAACGAAGTGGAGGCGCTCGTGCTCGAAGCAAGTATGGTAAGGGAATATCGACCGAGGTACAATATCCGGCTGAAAGATGATAAACGATATCCCTACTTGAAGATAACATCGAACGAGGAGTTCCCGAGACTTCTTCTGGTGCGCCGGGTTCTGGATGATGGATCGGAGTATTTCGGGCCGTATACCGATGCGGGCGCAGTCAGGAGGACGCTGAAGGCGATAAAAACGATCTTCCCGTTGAGGGACTGCAAGGGCAGTTTCAGGCTGAGGCAGAGAGAGTGCCTCAACTTCCAGATCGGGAGATGCCTCGGTCCCTGCACCGGAAAAGTTGCTTCCGATGAGTACGCAGCAGTCGTCCGGCAGCTCAGGATGTTTCTCAGGGGTCACAGCGAGGCGCTGGTAGAAGAGTTGCGCAACGCGATGGAATCGCTCTCCACCGTCAGAAGGTACGAAGAAGCTTCCCTCATCCGGGACCAGATCTCTTCTATCAGAAAGATCAGCGAGAGACAGCATGCTGTAGACCCGGGAGGGGCGGACGAGGATGCCGTGGCGATCGCGAGAGAGGGAGGAAACGCCTGCGGAGTCGTTATGAGGATACGCGAAGGCAGAATCCTCAGTTCCGAAGCCTTTATGATGCCCGTCATATTATCAGACGATATTACAATATGTTACGAAGAATTCTTCAAGCTATACTACAATACATCCCGCGATATACCACCGGGTATACTCACACAGTACGATCTCCCAGACGGCATGATCATATCCAGGTGGCTCAGGGAGAGGACCGGGAAGGCGGTCTCGATATCCGTACCGTCCCGGGGGCACCGCAGAAAACTCGTAGATCTTGCCGAGAAGAACGCAGCTTCGAGATTGCTCACCCTTCTCGGCAGGAAGGCATCCGCCAACAGAGAGCTCGCAGACCTTAAAAAAGCACTCGGTCTCCCCTCGACGCCCACGCGGCTCGAGGCCTTCGACATATCGAATGTGCAGGGAACGGGGGCAGTCGGTTCGATGGTGACATTCGTCGACGGCAGGCCGTTAAAATCCGGATACAGGCATTTCCGGATCAGAACGGTGGATGGACAGGACGATTTCGCTATGATGAGTGAGGTCCTCCTGCGGAGGTTTGAGCGCCTCAAGGACGGAAAGAGCAGGAAACCTGACCTGATCCTCGTCGACGGAGGAAAGGGGCAGGTCTCCGCGGCGATGGAAGCGATGCATGCCAGCGGACTCTCGCCTATAAGCGTGATCGGGCTGGCCAAGAGAAATGAAGAGATATTCGTTCCCGGTGAGAGGGACCCGATAGTACTTTCCCGCAGAAGGCCTGGCCTTAAGCTCCTGCAGAAGGCCCGGGATGAAGCTCACAGGTTCGCGGTAGAGTATCACCGGAAGCTGCGGAGCCACGGACTCGTGGAATCCGGATTGGACGGAATTCCCGGAGTTGGAGAGTACAGAAAGACGCAACTCCTTGTTCGTTTCGGAAGCCTTGAGGGCCTGAAGAGTGTGTCGGAGGAAGATATTGCATCCGTACCGGGTATCGGCCCGGAAACGGCGGGGAAAATATATGAGTACATCCAACGGAAATAGCAGCCCCGGGCCGTTTGACTTGCTCGGTGAGTCATACATCGATCATCTCGCCGTAGAAAAAGGCCTCAGTCCGCTTACCATAGATGCATATAGAAGCGACCTCCGGGATTATTTCGCATGGCTTGCCGGTGCCGGCATCGTATCGCCGGAACAGATAGATCTGGATTCAAGCCTTCACTTCGTCGCTGGACTCGAAGCGGGAAGGAGCAGTGCCTCAAGGTCCCGGCTTCTGAGCGCTGTCAAGGGATTCCACAGGTATCTTTATCGCGAGGGGGATCTTCACGATCTCGACATCACCTCGATATCGGCGCCCAGGATCAGGAGACATGTTCCTTTTGTCCTTTCCCAGGAAGAGACATCCAGGCTTCTCGATCAGCCTGACGATTCGAAGACCGGCTTGAGAGACAGTGCCATGCTCGAAGTCGCGTACTCGACCGGCATGAGGGCATCCGAAGTGTGCGGTCTGCGCTTCGAGTCTCTCGACCTCGAAACAAGGCTGGTACGGATCAGGGGGAAGGGAGGCAAGGAGAGGATCGTTCCAGTCGGATCACATGCCGTGAGATCACTCGACAGGTACGTCAACAGATCAAGGCCTGAGTTTCTGTCTGATTCTCCGACTCCATACATATTCCTCAATTATCGAGGGGGACCTCTCTCCAGGATAAGCTTCTGGAAGATGCTCAAGAAATATGCCGCCATGGCCGGCCTCCCTGCTGATGTGACGCCGCATACTCTCCGGCATTCCTTCGCCACCCATCTGGTCGAGGGGGGCGCCGATCTAAGAGCCGTTCAGGAACTGCTCGGTCACTCGAGCATCGCTACGACTCAGATCTATACCCGTCTCGACGTTGATTATCTGCTCGAGGTCCACAGGACATTTCACCCCAGGGGATGATTACAGCGCTCCAAACATCTTGTTGACACAAACCTGAGCATCAATTAGCATTCCGCTTGATTCGCAGCCGCCGGAGAATCTTCTGCAGGTATTCTCCGTAATCGATGAAGAACGGACCGTTTATGAGCTACCACATACGCCTGACACAGTTCGAAGGGCCCCTGGATCTTCTCATGCATCTGATCCGCAGGGACAAGATCAACATCTACGACATTCCGATCTCCCACATCACTAAGGAATATCTCTCCTACATCGAGGTGATGCAGGAACTCAGCCTCGAAGTGGCGGGAGAGTTCTTCGTAATGGCTGCCACGCTCATGAGAATAAAAGCGCAGATGCTCCTTCCGCGAAGACCTGATGAGGAAGAGGATGAGGATCCGAGGGAAGAACTTGTGAGAAACCTGCTCGAATATCGCAAATTCAAAGAAGCGGCCAATCACTTCGCCGAAAAAGAAAGCGACAGGAGAAAAGTCTTCACCAGGCCCACCGCTGCACCTCCGGCAGGCGAGCAGGAAGCATCACTCATGGAGGTCTCAATATTCGATCTCGTAGATGCATTCAAGAAGGTCATGGAGGACCTGAAGAAACAGATCAGCTACAGGATAGAGAAGGAAGAATACTCTGTAGAAGAGAAAGTCGACCTTATTCGCGAGAAAGTGAATGCCAGCTCGGAGGTCCTGTTCACTGAGCTCTTTTCCGGCAATTCGGACCGGATGGAGATCATCGTCACCTTCCTGGCCATCCTTGAGATGGTCAAGCTGGGGGAACTCTCCGCGAGGCAGATGACATCCGGCGGAGACGTCTGGCTTTACAGTCCGGGCGGCGCGCCGAAGGAAGGACTGAAGGAGTTACCCGATGGAGTCAGGGAACAGGATTGAACCCGGCAGGCTTGCCGCGGAAATAGAAGCTGTGCTCTTCGTCTCAGACGCTCCTCTGAGCATAGGCAGGCTATCATCGATAACCGGTGAATCATCCGCTAAAACGATCAGGGAAACCCTGGGCGAACTCGAAGATTTCTACCGTTCGCACGACAGGAGCTTCGGAATCGTCGAGGTCGCCGGTGGCTATCAGATAGCTACTCTTCCTGAATACTCGGGAACTGTCTTGCGTCTATTCAAGACCAGAAGGAAAGCAAGACTCTCTCAGGCAGCCCTCGAGACACTGGCGATCGTTGCATACAGGCAGCCGATCGGCAGAGCTGAAGTCGAAGCTATCAGGGGAGTCAACTGCGACGGTGTGCTTGCCACACTGACAGAACGGGAACTGATCGTCATCAGCGGAAGAGGTGAGGGCCTGGGCAGGCCGTACCTCTATTCGACCACTTCAAGATTCCTCGAATACCTCGGGCTGAAAGATATCAGAGATATTCCGGACATGGAAGAACTCGAGAAGAGCCTCGAGACGATCGATCTCATACCAGCTCCGGAGCGACTGGAAGAACCCGTTGAGACAACGGCTCAAACAAAAGAGTCGGATAACGAAAACACTGAAGAAGACGACGGGAACTGATGAGCCCGAGAATGAGGATCAACCGCTTTCTTGCGTCGGCGGGAATCGGATCTCGAAGAAAGTGCGAGGGTCTGATAAAGGAGGGGAGAGTTCAGGTAAACGACGAGGCGATCTCTGAACTTGCCAGATTCATCGATACGGATTCAGACAGGGTGACCATCGACGGTCGGATTGTCACGGTAGTTGTCGACAGAATGATCCTCGTGATCAACAAACCTGCCGGTGTACTCAGTACTGTAAGTGACGATCGCGGCAGAAAAACCGTTATCGCGCTGGCCCGGGAAAGCGGATTCGAAGAAAGGCTCTTTCCGGTAGGTCGACTTGACCTCGACACCACCGGCATACTTCTGCTGACGAACGACGGTGACCTGGCATACCGGCTGACACACCCCCGGTATAAAATAGAGAAGAGGTACCTCGTAACAGTCGAGGGTCTCATCGAAGACAGTACCCTGAAATCTGTCAGAGCCGGTGTAGATCTTGGAGATTATGTGAGCATGCCCTGTACTGTTGAGCTTAAAGGGAGATCCAAAAACACGTCTACGCTTGAAATCAGACTTAAAGAGGGGAAGAAGAGACAGATCAGAAGAATGTTTGCCGAGTCGGGACACCGGGTCGTGGAACTGAAGAGAGTCGCTCTGGGAGATCTGGAATTCAACGATCTCGAACAAGGCGACATCCGTACACTCACGGACGAAGAGGAATTCAGGATCAGAGAGCTGACAGGCCTGTTATGAAGGAGAAGACAGGATGGATTTCAAGAAACTGATGCAGCCCTATCTTATTAATGTAAAGCCCTACGTTCCCGGAAAGCCGATCGAAGAGCTGCGCAGGGAACGCAATATTGAAGGTGAGATCATTAAGCTCGCATCCAACGAGAATCCTCATCAGCCTCTCGATGAGATAAAGCGTTCTATCATCGAGGAACTCGACAACATCAACCGCTATCCAAATTCAGGCAGTCACTATCTGTCCCTGGAACTCTCTGAAAAACACGGTCTCAACCAGAACCAGATATTCGTGGGTAACGGCTCGAACGAGATCATCGAACTTCTCGTAAGAGCGTTCGTCAGACCTGACGAGAACGTGATGTATCCATACCCCAGTTTCATCGCCTATCCGCTCATCGTCCACCAGGCGGGTGTCGATGAGATAAAGATCCCCCTCGCCGATTATACTCTCGACATGAAGGCGATGAAGACAGCTGTAAATCAAAAGACTAAAATGGTATTTGTCTGCAATCCTAACAACCCGACTGGAACATACGTTTCTGAAAAAGAGGTAACGTCATTCCTCTCGGGGATTCGAAAAGACGTCATCGTCGTCTTCGACGAGGCTTACTACGAGTACGTAACGGCTGCGGACTACCCCGATTCCAGAAAACTTCTCGACAGGTTCAGAAACATCGTAATTCTGAGGACCTTCTCGAAGGCCTACTCGCTGTCCGGTGTCAGAGTGGGTTACGCCATGGCGGATCCGGAACTCGTGACGATCCTTCACATGGTAAGACAACCTTTCAACGTCAACAGGCTTGCTCAGGCAGCTGCAAGAGCCGCCCTGCGACACTCCGGAGACCTCGGTGTGAGGATCGAGGAAAACAACAGCGAAAGGTCGAGGGTCGCTGAAGAGATGCGTAACCTCAAACTCACCGTCCCCGATTCACAGACCAATTTCCTTCTTGCAATCCCCCAGGGACCTGACAGCAAGATAGTGGACAGATTGATGGACCTCGGAATCATAGTCAGGAGCGGAGCTCCATGGGGGCTCGGCGAGGAATCTTTCCGCGTCTCTATCGGCACACCCGCAGAGAACGACAGGTTTCTCGATGGGCTCCGTGAGGTACTGTCCTGACAGAGCAGGTACCGCCAATGAGCAATAACGATCTCACAATGAAATTCCTCCGGGATATGATCTTAACGGTCGACGGTCCGGCCGGTTCGGGCAAGAGCACAACGGCTCAGGCACTCTCGGAAAGACTCGGGCTGACATATCTCGATACGGGCGCCATGTACAGGGCTGTGACATGGAAGGTCCTGCAGTCCGGAATCGACCCGGATGACAGGGAGGCGGTCACCAGGATCGCCGAAGAGACATCCCTCGAGATGGAGATCAGAGATGGCAAACCTGTCCTTATCGTTGACGGCGAGCCGGCAGGAAGCGAGATCCGTGGACCCGAGGTATCCGGAACAGTATCTCCCGTCAGCACGCATCCGGGCGTCCGCCGGGCTATGGTCCGTATCCAGAGAAAAATCGGGAACAGGGGAGGCATTGTCGCTGAGGGACGTGACACGGGCAGCACGGTCTTTCCCTTTGCCCATGTGAAGATCTTTCTCGTTGCAGACATGGAGGCACGGACGCGGCGCCGCGTCAAACAGCTTGACCAGATGGGCATAACCCAGACAAAAGATGAGATCCGCAGCAACCTCGTCAAACGGGACGAGATCGATTCGGGGCGTGAGCACAGCCCCCTGGTGCGACCTGTCGGCGCCTTCGTCGTCGATACTTCAGGGATCACGATCGAGGAGCAGGTGAGGCTCATTGATGAAATTACCAGGAAAGAGGCCGCCAGGCTGGGGACCCTTTACATACCAAAGGGAAAAAGAAATCCAGTCAGCAGAGGCCATAGCTTCCTCTTTACCATATGCAGGGATATGATCAGGTTCTTCGAGTGGCTCCTGTACGGGATCAAGGTCCACGGCTCGGAAAACCTTCGATTCGCGGAGAGCTTCTTTTTCGCATCGAATCATATCTCATACTACGATCCACCTTTTGTCGGTTCCACATTCAAACGAGAGCTCTGGATAGTAGCCAAGAAGGAGCTGTTTCAGAACAGAGTGATCGGATGGTTCCTCAGAAATGTCAACGCGATACCGATCGACAGGGAGGGATTCACCAGGGCGACTCTCAAGGCAATAGACAAGGCTTTCGAGGCGGGTGACTCGCTCCTGATGTTTCCCGAGGGAACAAGATCGAAGAACGGCAGGCTCAAGCGATTCAAACCGGGTATAGGAATGATCGCCTACCGGTCGGGGAAGAGTATTGTCCCGACCTACATAGCCGGTACGGACGCTCTGAAGGACTGTTTCCTGAGAAAACGTCGCCTCGAGGTACGTATAGGCAGGCCCATACGCATACCGGAGGAATATGAAACTGACGACAGGAAGAAAGATTACGATACTCTCTCTATGATGATATACGAGGCGATGAAGATGCTCGAGGATGAGACTTATGCTTGAAGTGATCGTATCACCGATAACCGGTTTCTGTTTCGGCGTGAAGAGAGCGATGAGGCTGATCGCCGAAGGTCTCGGCAATGGCGGCAGGACCATCTACTCGATAGGTGACGTCATCCACAACTCGCAGGCAGTGGAGGATCTCAAATCCAGGGGAGTGATCCCGGTCTCCTCTATGGACGAGCTCTCCGAAGGGGATACACTCATAATCAGGGCCCACGGCGTCATGCCGGATCTCATCGAAGAAGCCCGTGGAAAAGGGATAGAACTCATCGACACGACCTGCCCCTTCGTCCAGAAAAGCCAGAAATATGTGCGTCAGATGGCCTATGAAGGAAGAAAAGTCATCATCATCGGTGACAGCAGCCATCCTGAAGTGCGTGCCATCTCAGGGCAGGCCGGCCCGGCCCCTGTCATCATATCGACCCTCGAGGAGGCAAAGGCTGTTAAAGGCATCGACAGGGCAGGTGTCGTCATCCAGACCACTCTCTCGCGCGAAAAAGCGATGAGGATAATAGGGCAGCTCGAAGATAATATCCCTGATCTCAGGGTCCACGACACGATCTGCCAGGCCACCGTTCTCAGGAGAGAAGCGACGCTCGAACTGGCGCGGGACGTAGACATGGTACTCGTTGTCGGAGGCAAAGGCAGTTCCAATACAAAGAGGCTCTTTCAGATGTGCATCGACGAGGGAATCACCGCCAGATTCATCGAAACAGCCGACGAAATCGACCCATCCTGGTTCAAGGACGGGGACAGGATCGGGTTGACCACCGGGACATCAACACCCGACTGGGTAATAGATGACGTGCTTGCCCGTCTCAGAGAGATTTCCGACTGCTGAAACTGTCTCTGAATTCTCCAAGAATTCCCTTGCGAACAGCACGAAAACCGCATATCATATTCCATTAAATCCATTATGAAAGGTGGCGATAGTTTAATGCAGGATGAAACATTCGAGTCAACACAACATGACCCCGGGACACCCGGGACAGAAGCCCAAAAGGAGGGTGGAACCCCTGCGGGCAGAAGCAATCTGACGTATCTCAGGATCTTCGATGAAGTAACGCCGGAGGAACTCGAGGCGAAGGAGCCGACCGAGGAAGACTGGCTCGCTTTGGTGGATGCATTGCCTAGCGAGATCCAGGAACTCAAAGAGGGCAAAATCGTCAAAGGTACGGTCTATTCTGTCAGCGAGAAGGAAGTCATTCTCGATGTCGGATTCAAGAGTGAAGGAACGATCCCGATCTCCGAATTCGCCAATTGCGCCGAGGTCAAACACGGCGATGCTTTCGACGTGTTCCTCGAGAAAATGGAGAACCAGGACGGACTGATCGTACTTTCCAAGATCAAGGCCGATTTCCTCAAAGCATGGGACGAGATCAAGGATTCTTACGACTGCAGCCGCGTCGTAAGTGCGATCGTCGACAGGAGGATCAAGGGCGGCCTGGTCGTCAAACTCATGGGAGTAGATGCATTCCTTCCCGGATCGCAGATCGCTCTCAGACAGGTTCCCAATCTCGACGAGATGCTCAACGAGAACCTCGACTGCAAGATCATCAAGCTCAACAAGAGACGCCGCAACATCGTAGTCTCCCGCCGGGTGGTCCTTGAAGAAGAGCGCGAAGAGAAGAAGAAGGCCCTTCTGTCCGAGCTCGAAGTCGGACAGGAAAGGGAAGGAATCGTCAAGAACATCACCGATTTCGGCGCCTTTGTCGATCTCGGCGGTATCGACGGCCTCCTTCACCTTACCGACCTCACATGGGGCCGCGTGAGCCATCCTTCGGAAGTCGTCGCTATCAGCGACAAGCTCAAGATCAAGATCCTCGATTTCGACCGCGAGAGGGAGAGAATATCTCTCGGCCTCAAGCAGCTCACACCTTATCCCTGGGAGGGTGTCGAAGACCGATATCCCATCGGGAAAAAGATGCGCGGCAAGGTCGTTTCGATCACCGATTACGGCGCATTCGTCGAGTTGGAGAAAGGGATCGAGGGGCTCATCCACATCTCCGAGATGTCATGGACGAGACATGTCAAGCATCCCTCGAAGGTCGTTGCCATCGGCGACACCGTAGAGGCCGTCGTCCTGAACGTCGACAAGGAGCACGAGAAGATCTCACTAGGTCTCAAGCAGCTCGAGCCGGATCCGTGGAAAGCACTCGAGAACAAGTACCCCCCGGGTACGAGGCTAAGGGGCAAAGTGCGGAACCTGACAAACTTTGGTGCCTTCGTCGAGATAGAGGACGGCATCGACGGGCTGGTCCATATTTCGGATATGTCATGGGCCAAAAGGATCCGCCACCCGTCAGAGATGGTAAAGAAGGGTGACGACGTCGAAGTGGTCGTCCTCGAAATAGACAGCGACAAGAGGCGCATAAGCCTCGGCATGAAGCAGACACGGGAGAATCCGTGGGCCGAGCTCGCTACCGAGTTCAACATCGGTACCGAGACCAACGGAGTCGTCACCCGTATCCTCGACAGGGGAGCGGTTGTCGAGCTGCGTGACGATGTCGAGGGATTCGTACCACTGTCGCACCTCGGAGTCGAGAGTATGAAGCAGCCGGCCGAGTTCTTCGATAACGGCATGAAACTTCCTCTCAAGGTCATCAAGGTCGATCCGCAGAACAAGCGCATCGTCCTGAGTGTAAATGCTTTCTTCGAGGGCAAGCCCGCGGAAGAGATGACGGAATACAGGAATGCACATCCACGTAGAGCCGCCGCCGAGCCCGAGGTGCCCGAAGATAAGCCGGCAGCCGTAGAGGCTGCCTCCGACGTGGACGACTATAACGACGTAGCTGATATACAGCCTGCGGCTGAAGAAGCCGCCCCGGCAGCGGAACCTGAGGCAACGGAAGAGACCGTCGCCGAGGAACCGGTAGCTGAAGAGGCTGTCGTCGAGGAACCTGAGGCAACGGAAGAGACCGTCGCCGAGGAACCGGTTGCCGAAGAGGCTGCCGTCGATGAATCAGCTACTGAAGAAGCTGCCGATGAGTCACCCGCGGAGGAAGAGCCTGCTGTAGAGGCGCCTCCAGCCGAACCCGTTTCTGAAGAACCGGAGACACCGGTAACTGAAGAGAAGGAAGAGGCGGAAGAGCCTGAAGATAAAAAGGAAACCGAATAGGCTTCCCGACTATCTTTGCAGACTAATAGATGGAAGTGAGGGTGGCCTTTGCACCCTCACTTCTTTTTCAGCCGCATGGAGACAGGCTTTGACGGAAATCAACGAAGAAACAAGACCCTCTTTCTCCATCACTACGTTTGGCTGCAAGCTGAATCAGTACGAATCTGAATGCATCCGCCAGGCTCTCGTAGGGCGAGACTGGGATTTCAGGCCTTTTGGCGAGGAAGCTGATTACTACATCATCAATACCTGCACAGTAACCGGGAAAACAGATTCCCGATGCAGGAATGCCGTCCGCAGAGCCAGAAAGGCTGCTCCGGATTCGACCATAATCGTTACCGGCTGTTACGCCGAGACCCAGGCCGAAATCCTTGAGAAGATGACTGAGACCGACATGGTGATCGGTAATGAGGGCAAGGAATCAATTGTTAACATACTCGAGGATCTTGCGGGCCACAGCTGCCCGGATGTAACAGGCAACCTTGACATCGCTGACTTTTACGGACACTCGAGGGCGTTTATAAAGGTGCAGGAGGGATGCGACGCATCATGCACATACTGCATCATCCCCAGGGCCAGAGGAAAGAGCCGTAGTATCCCGGCTGACCGCGTCCTCGGGCAGGTGAAAAAGCTTGAAGAGAACGGCATCGAGGAAATCGTTCTTACCGGTATCCATATCGGGAGATATGGAAAAGATCTCGAATCCGGACTTTCACTCGACGGATTGATCGAATCGCTCCTGGCGGAGACAGACAAGTTGAGGATAAGACTCAGCAGCATCGAGGTCAGCGAGGTCTCGGACGGGATACTCAATCTGATATCCCGAACTGACAGGCTCGCGCCGCATCTCCACATACCTCTGCAAAGCGGGGACGACGACATTCTCCTGGCGATGAACAGACCATACGACACTTCATTCTTCAGGGAAAAAATCGAGGCTGTCCGGGCAATATCAGACAGCATAGGGATAGGCACCGATATAATCACCGGGTTTCCCGGAGAAGACGTCTCGAGTTTCCGCAGAACCAATGAGTTTGTCAGGTCGCTTCCGCTGACCTACTTTCACGTCTTCTCATTCTCGAAACGTCCCGGCACCCCGGCAGAGTCAATGGACGGGCAGGTCGATCCAGACACCAGGAAAGCCCGCAGCAGAAAACTGATCAAGCTGGGTAAATCCAGGAAAAGAGAATTTATGAGATTCCGCACAGGTAGCCGGGAGCTGGCCGTGATTCAGGGAAAAGCAAAGCGCCACTCGCGTTTCTCTACCGCGCTGACCGGAAGCTACTGTGAAGTCAGTGTCAGCTGCCCTTCATCTCTCAACGGAAAGCTTGTTCCTGTCGATATTACTCACTACTCAAGAGGAAGGCTGTACGGAAGGGTCGTTTCATGATCTTGAACAAGGTCTATCTCGAAAGCTTCGGATGCCAGATGAACGCATTCGACTCGGAAGTACTCGAATCCTTGCTTGAGGAAGATGGGTTCAGTATAACTCAGGATCCGTCGGATGCTAATGCAATCATCGTCATCACCTGCAGTGTGAGAGAGAACGCTGAGAGAAGGGCGATCGGTCGCCTGAACGACCTTTCCCGGCATAAAGGGGCCATCCTGGCGGTATGCGGGTGCATGGCCCAGAGACTCGGAGAAAAGCTCTTTGATCTCGTTCCTGCGCTGGAAATAGTGGCTGGCCCGGATTCGTATTCTATGCTGCCTTCAACCATATCGAAAGCCATTGCGGGAGAAGACAGGAAAATCCTGGTCGAGACGGACAGCTCTGTGACTTACAGACTTCGGAAGGTCACGGGCTCTTCACCGTCACGCTATCTGTCAATTACCCGTGGCTGCGAAAACTACTGTTCATACTGCATCGTTCCTTTCGTAAGAGGATCAGTCAGAAGCAAGGAAGCAGGTGCCGTCATCGAAGATCTGCGGATCCTGGCTGCGTCGGGAGCGAAGGAGATTACACTTCTCGGGCAGAATGTCATGGCATACCAGTCCGGAGATTGCGGATTCGTCGAATTACTATACAGGATACTTGAAGAAACTGACATCTACAGGATCAGGTTCCTCACGACGCATCCAAGGGATGTAAATGAAGGGATATTCAAGCTGATGGCTGAGAACGGAAGGATCTGTCCGCACATCCACCTGCCTTTCCAGTCGGGAAGCGACCGTATCCTCTCAGCGATGAACAGGGGATACACACGGTCGGAATATCTCGACATTATCAGTATGGCCAGGGAACTGCGACCTGATATCGCCTTTACCACCGATATAATCGTGGGATTCCCCGGAGAAAATGATGCAGACTTTGAAGAGACCCTCGATATTGTCGAAAAGGTGAGGTTCGACTCGGCATTTACATTCAAATACTCTCCTCGCGAGGGCACAAGGGCTGCCGAACTCGACAATCATGTACCCGCCGAAGTAAAGAAGTCAAGACTTGAGGCCCTGAATAACACCATTCAGAGCATCAGGAAGGAGATCATGACCGAATGTATAGGATCGATCGAGGAAATCCTTCTTGACGCTCGAGTAAAAAAGGGAGAAAATCACTTCCTGAAGGGAAGAACTCCGCATTTCAGAAACGTGCTCCTGGGAACTGATAACGGGAACCCCGGGGATATATTCAGCGTAGTTCTAAAGGAACTGAGAAACTTTACCTTTATCGGAGAAGAGATCACGGGGAGGTAACTGGCGTGTGGATAATCAGAGGAATCATACTCCTTTTCGGCGTTGTCGGCCTCGTGTGGCTGGGAACGCTCAACGCAGGAACAAAAGTAACTTTTCGTTTCTTCAATTGGACCTACTTCAACCTCCAGCTCAACGTCATACTGGTCGTTACATTCATCGCCGGAATGCTCGTCTGGGCTGTTGGAGCGTGGATCAGGGAAGCTCAGCTTCTGCTCCGCGTCGGCAGAGAGAAGAAAGTCTGCCGAAGGTTGCAGGATGAGCTCGAAGCTCTCAGAAACCTGCCGCTCGATGAAGAACCGGTAGAGGGTCTGCCTGAAGATATGCCCTGACGGGGAGCATCACCGTATGGATACCGTAAACATCCGATTGATACTCATAGCTGTCCTGGCCTGCACTGTAATACTGCTCTCCGCGATAGTCCTTTTTCAGAGGAGAAAGCGGGTAACGGGCAGACGGAGCAGATACATCGAAGCTCTCTACGCCCTTATAGAAGGCAGGAAGGAAGACGCATATTCTCTTCTGACTTCGGCGGTCCGCAATGGAGAGACTGATATAGACGCCTATATCCAGCTTGGCAACCTTATGCGCGAGAAGGGCCAGTCGGAGAAGGCCCTGCAGTTGCACCGAGGACTTACCGTGCGGCGGGATCTGACCTTTGAAGATGAAAAAGCCGTTCAGCTGGCAATAGCGGAGGACCTGGCCTCCCTCGGAAGGATCGAGCGGGCCGTTGCCGCTCTTGAAACCGTCCGCAAAAAGAGAAAAGACGCCGATGTTCTGGCCACGTTGCACAAGCTCTACCATGTACAGGGAGACTACGAAAATTCTTACAGTGCACTTCGAGATCTGTCCCGCATCGATGATTCGGTCACTCCGCTCATGAGATCGTCATACCTCACTTCGGTGGCCTGCTCACTGATCGAGACGGGTGACATCGACAGAGCTGGTAAATACCTCGACAAGGCGAGGAAGGAGGATGGAACCTGCCCCGGAGCGCTCTATTTCAGTGCTGGGCTCGCTATGGACAGAGGAGATCTCGACAGAGCCGCAATAATGTGGGAGGACCTGCTCTCGATAGACATGGGCTATTTCCCCGAGGTGGCGACAAGACTCGAGAAGGCACTCTTCGAATCAGGCAGGTTCGACGAACTCGAGGGTATTTTATCAAGGCTACTCCTGAAATATCCCTCCGACTCGCTACTTCTCTCTTCACTGGCCGGTTTTTACGCCAAGAAGGGGGAGATATCACGCGGTATTGACCTGCTGGAAGGCGAAAGAGGAAGGATGTCGGACAACAGCACTCTGTCCGTTTCTCTCGCGTCGCTATATATCAAGAGCGGCAGGACCGATGAAGCACTCAGTGTTCTCGAAGAAAACAACATGATCCCGTCAGCGTCAGGCAGCTGGAAATGCAGCGATTGCGGGGAAGTTTACGAAACCAGCCTGGGATTCTGCAGGGCATGCTGCAGTTTCGATTCCATTCAAAAAAATGAGACTATTCAGTAAGGCACTCATAATCGCGGCCGTCGCGGCGGCCCTTCCCGTATTATCGCCGACCGACTCCGGCGGGGCAGGCCTGCGGACTATCCGCGGTATGTTCAGCCGGAAGGAATATAGAAAGGCGCAGGAGAGCCTCCGTGAAGAAATACCCGGGATGCGGGGCAGAAACCTCAGCCAGGCAAAACTGATTCTTGCCGAACTGAGAACAGATCAGCACGGAGCTACCACAATACTTGAGGACGTAATCAGATCAGGAGATAACAAGGAGGCGCTGAAGGCGCGTGTCGAACTCGCCAAGATACATTATTCTATCGGCGAATATCACGAGACCGTAAGAGTCCTCGATAACATTCGAGCCGAGGGACGAGGTGGAACCAGGTATGAGGCCGTGTATTTCAGAGGCCTGGCCAGAAAACAGCTGGGCGACCTTGACGGGGCGAAAAGAGATTTCGAAAGTATCGACAGGGGCGACTATCTGCACTGGAGTTATATAGCTCTGGCTGAGCTGGATATCCGCTCCGGCAGGATCAATAAAGCGGTCGAAAGGTACGAAACGATTGCGGCAGGTCACTCCAGCCCAATTGCCGGTTTCCGCCTGGGCGAGTGTTACGAACTCACCGGTGAGAGAGAGAAAGCCCTCAAGACTTATACAAACGTAGCGAGGAATTTCCCCGGATCCCCCGAGGCACCCAAAGCGAGAGAAAAGGTCCTGATGATAGACTCTGCTTTGAAGCGACCTGGATCTCGATCGAAAGCGAAGGGAGGTGAAAAGAGAGAGACTCCTTCCATGGGAACGGTTTCACCAGTATATACGCTTCAATTTGGAGCCTTCATTGAGAAAGAAAACGCCCATGCGTTCATCTCCGATCTCAACTCGATGATAGACGGCCTGCACATAGAGGTGGCCGAGAGCGGAGGCGGCCTCTGGTATCGTGTCAGAGCAGGCAGGTACGCTACGCGAGAAGAAGCTGAAGAGGCGGCCCTCAAGGTCATGGAGCGTACCGGGTATTCGAGCAAGGTCCTCCCTCTGGAATAGATGTCCCCACCGAAACTCACACCCCTCATGTCTCAATACAGGGAGATCAAGGAACGCTACAGCGATGGCATCCTGTTCTTCCAGGTAGGGGATTTCTACGAGACTTTTTATGACGATGCTCGCGAAATGTCGCGCATACTGAATATCGCACTGACATCAAGGGACAAGAAAAATCCCGTTCCCCTTGCCGGAGTTCCGATTCATGCCGCCGATGCCTATATCAGCCGTCTTCTGGAAGCAGGAAAGAAGGTCGTCGTCTGCGATCAGATCGAAAAACCCGTTGAGGGGCAAAAGATCGTTCGCAGGCAGGTCACCGATGTGATCACTCCGGGAACATCATTGTCGCCGGCCACCCTTCCCGACAATGAAAACAACTTCATCCTGTCCGTCAAATCTGACGGAATCCTTGTCGGGTTTGCTTTCATGGATCTTTCTACCGGGGAGTTCAGCGCCGGCGTGGATGAGATGGAATCCGTCGAGAGCATGATCGCGGGTATTCCCGTCCGGGAGGCAATAGTCCCGGATGATTCTGACGTATCGGCTGAGTTCACTCATGGACTCTTTCCGGGATGCCCGATAGACACTCCTCCTGCTTTTGAATTCGGCGAGGGAGAAGCCCGGCGGATGCTCACTGGTCATTTCGGCGTTCCTGATCTGACCTGTTTCGGGCTGGAAGAGGAGCCTCTCGGACTTTCAGCGGCGGGAGCCCTTCTTACATATGTAAAACAACTGCGCAGGAGCGGTCTCGAGCATGTCACATCCATCCACCGTATCGTCTCGCGAGATACCTTGTTTCTTGACCAGGAGACCCTGAGAAACCTCGAGATCTTCGAACCGCTTCGCGGTAATACCAATGAAACGACATTGATACATCACATAGACAGAACGATGACGGCAGCCGGAGGCAGAGGACTTCGTGAATGGCTTATGAGACCCTCGCGAAGCATGAGTGTCATCGGGGAACGTCTGGATTCTATCGAGGCCCTGATCGATAAAAAAACAGTTCTCATGCGGCTGCGTGACGGACTGACAGGTATGCCCGATATCGAGCGTATCCTTTCGAGAATAGCGACAGGTAAGGCGGGGCCCAGGGAACTTCTCTCCATGTCATCCGCTCTGGCACGGATACCGGTAGTGGCAGGCATCTGTTCAGAGCTCAGGGCCGTCGCGATACAGCAGACCGTTTCTGATATGAGTACTCCGGTCGAGGCAGCAGGATTGATCGAGAGGAGCATCGTTCCCGACTGCCCGGCTCACATGAGAGACGGCGGATTTATCAAGCGTGGCTTCGATCCTGAGCTGGACGGATTGATCGATGATTCGGAGGGAGGCAAAAGCTGGATAGCGGCCCTCCAGGAGTCCGAGCGTAAACGAACAGGGATATCTACACTGAAGGTCGGATTCAACAAAGTCTTCGGATATTATATAGAAGTCTCGAAGATCCACCAGGACAAGGTGCCGGATGATTACACCGCCAAACAGACTCTTGTAAATTCACAGCGATATATAACCGGCGCCCTGAAGGAAAGGGAGACGAGGATACTCACTGCCGAATCCCGTAGAGTCGAAATGGAACGAGAGCTATTCGCCGGAATATGCGCCGATATTGCTGCCGAGAGCGCCGGATTGAGAGCAATCGCCTCGGCGATCGCTGATGTCGATACCCTCTCATCCCTCGCGGACCTCTCGCTGGAAAAACATTACTGCCGACCAGCTTTCAACGACTCTCTCGATCTGGTCATTTCGGCAGGAAGGCATCCCGTCGTCGAAAACCTCTCCGGCACAAGCTTCATTCCTAACGATCTTGTTCTCAGGCCTGACGAGAGACAGCTGCTCATCATAACTGGACCCAACATGGGGGGTAAATCGACTTATATCAGACAGTCAGCCCTGATCTCGATCATGGCCCACATGGGCAGTTACGTTCCTGCATCCAGGGTCGAATTGGGAATAATGGACCGGATATTCACCAGAGTCGGTTCAAGCGATAACCTTGCCAGGGGGCAGAGTACATTTCTTGTCGAGATGGCCGAGACAGCGCGAATCCTTCACGGGTGCAGTTCGCGGAGCCTTGTTCTGCTCGACGAGATCGGCAGGGGTACGAGCACCCTCGACGGCCTCAGCATCGCATGGGCGGTCACGGAATTTCTCGTTGAGAATGATGCGAGACGCCCGAAAACACTGTTTGCCACCCATTATCACGAACTCACAGATCTTTCGTCCAGGTTCGGTCGCATCCACAATACGAGGATCGCAGTCAAGGAATGGGGCGACTCGATAGTATTCCTGTATCACGTTGAGGAGGGAAAGAGCGACAGAAGCTATGGCATTCATGTAGCGCAACTTGCAGGACTTCCCTCAAGTGTAGTATCAAGAGCCGGTGAGATCCTGGAAATGCTGGAGAGAGATACTGCTGGACCAGATACGGGAACGATCTCCAGAGAGCGTCAGATGAAACTCTTTCGCCCTGCCGATGAGCTGCGTGATAAGCTCAACTCTTTGGAAATAGACCATTTGACACCCATTCAAGCGCTTGAGTTCCTCGCCGGACTGAAGGATATCATCTCAAGAGACAAGAATTGACCCCTGGTGGCTCGATATTTGCTGTTTTTCCATCGGAAAACCGTGTTTCAGGGCATTATTTCGGAGGGAAACGTGGAGGCGGCAAGGATTGCCATTCTTGGCGGCGGCGAGGACGAGCTAAACATCCTCAGCGAATATCACCGTGACCCGGGTTTCGAGATCCTGGGAATATATGATCGTGATCCCAGGGCCGTTGCCATGGAAGTCGCTGAGATCATAGGTGTGCCCGTATTCACCGACAGATCTTTTCTCAAGGCGTTCGAAAATGCGGACTATGTCGTCGTCTCGGGTAAGGGCGAACCCTACAATGCTGAGATCGGCATGCTCACACAGGCGGGCGTCAAGCTCCTGAATCCTTCCGAAGCTGCTTCCAACCTGGCAGACTGTGCCGCGGAAAAGGAAATGGAAGAGGATCCTCCCGACAAACCTCCCTGGCCCAAACATCTCGAACAGGCCCTGCAGTATATCAACAGGATAACTGACCGCGACAGACTGCTTAAATGGCTTCTCGAGATATCGGTGAGGGCCGTCGAGGCCTCGTCCGGTTCTATCATGCTGCATTCCGAACAGACCGGAGAACTCTATATCGGGTATGCTATGGGTCTCAGCGAAGAGGTGATCTCCGGTACGAGACAGAAGGTAGGCTCGGGAATCGCTGGAAACGTGGCTGAAGCCAGGAAAGCACTGCTTGTCCATGACGTCGTCGACAATCCTCTTTACAGGAACGGAAGAGAGCGGGATACGATCAGTAGTTCCGTATCAGCACCCCTCATCATGGGTAAGACTCTGGTCGGAGTGCTCAACGTATCGACAAGCGAGGGAGAGCGGAAGCTCGACGAAAATGACAGGGATACTATCGATCTTCTGGCAACGAAGATATCCCCTATCCTCGCGCAACATCTCCGGATCGACACGGAGAAGATCCGGGAAACAGAATTCAGGATAAGAAACTATATAGAATCCCTCTTCCAGAAAGACATAGAATTTCACGACAAGTTTCGCTTTCTGTGTCGCGCGCTCGCGGATATCCTCTCCGCTGATACAGTCACTATTTATACCGCCACCGACGAAGGCGACTGGCTCATCCTCGGCGGTAGCGATCAGCAGATTCAGGATGGCGGAAGGGCCCCCCGTATACACTGTATAAAGGGGAGCCTCGCACGTGCGTACGTGAACAGGGAAGAGATGATGATGACCGAGGCGAAGCATGACGCCGGTCTCAAGATCTCAGGTCGCAGGGATGCCCTTACATCGATCTACATACCGCTGGAACACGAGGATCCACTGGGAGTGGCACTCTTCGAATTCTCGAGTCTCGATTCACTCGAGAGCTTCTTCAAGATCAAGGACGTGCTTCGTTTCCAACTGGGCTTCTTCGTCTATACACAACTGAGAGAATTGAGGCAGGCCCGCAAGATGAGCAGCCTCGAAGATCTCTCAGGCCTGACTCCCGCCCTCATGGGAGCCCAGACCCTCAATGAAAAGATCAAGATGCTTCCCGGACTTATCTCGCCGATAATCGGTGCAAGCAGGGGAAGCTTCCATTTCATCGGTGGCAACAAAGAAGATGCATCGTATCACGGATTCCCTGATGATAATCAGAAACTGGCCTCTCTCAGAGCATACGACGAACAGATGCTGCTGCGCGCTATTGACAAAGACAAGCCGGAATGCATCAGTTTCCTTTCGAGGGATATCGGGGCGTATGACAGTCCACAGCCTTACCGGTCTCTCGTAATCTATCCTTTTATCGAAGCTGCTGAGTTTAAATCATATTTCATCGGATACGACCGTATACCCGGATCACCCCTCGATCCATCGATCTTCGGCACCCACGAACTGGAACTGCTGTCGAGGATCTCCGAGATAATCCTGCCCATCCTTCACGAAAGCGGGCTTGATAAGCACGACAGCAAAGCTGCCTCCTTCGATGATCTTCTCCGGTCCAACCAGAAGATCCTGCTGGAAAGATTAAATGAGGAAATCGAACGGGCAGAGAGGTACCATCATGGATTCATCGTCACCCTCTACCGGATTAACGGGTTGAAAGAGATCCTCAATACTGACTATAACTCCACACTCGAGCTGATCAACGAATTGAGTATAGGGGTAAGAAAACAAGTGCGTAAGACCGACTATTTCTCCTGGATCGAACCGGACGTCTTCGCCGTGATCTCGCTCGAAAGTCATCACAGGATCGAATACCTCGAACATCGACTCCTGGAATTCATGACCACCGTCCTGAAGGACCGTAACCTCTTTATAGAAAACAAGGTATATCCTTCAAGCTCATTTGCCGTCTTTCCCGGCGGTTCAGAGACATCCTCAGACCTTATCACTGAAGCTAAGAACCGGTTCTGACCCAGTCCGATCACCCGCTTCATTCTCCGTTGCCTAATCCTGAAATACTATGTTATCTTAGGTCTTCGGATCGGTCCCTCGAATGGGCACACTATCCGCGCATATGTCTTTAAAAGCAATATTAACAGGGTGTTACTGTGGTAAGGATTCGGAAACTCACACGCGAGACAACGGGAAAGATAGCAGCCGGCGAGGTTGTCGAGCGCCCTTTCAACGTCGTCAAGGAACTCGTAGAAAATTCCCTGGATGCCTCCGCGACCCGGATCGTCCTCGAAATAGATGGCGGAGGGAAACGTTCGATCAGAATCGACGATGATGGAACGGGGATCGCCGCTGAAGATATGACCAGGGCGGTTGAGAATTATTCGACGAGCAAGATACAGAGCATCGATGATATTTACAGAATAAGATCACTGGGATTCAGGGGAGAGGCACTTGCCAGCATAAATGCCGTCTCGAGGATGACCATCAAGTCGATGGAAGAGGGCGCTGAAATCGGACGCGAGATCCGCTGGGTTGCCGGAGAGATCAGGAACGACGGTCCGTTCGTGAGAACCGTAGGCACAGAGATCCTCATCGAGGACCTCTTCTTCAACCTGCCGGCCAGGAAAAAGTTTCTCTCATCTGAAGCCTCGGAGACGAGAAGAATCGTCGCGGCAATACAGGGTTTCGCTCTCGCTTGGCCGAAAACGGCTTTCGTAGTGAGGAGCAACGGAAGAGAACTGCTCTCCTTTCCCGCCGGCAGTCTCGAGGAACGTGTCGAGATGGTACTCGGTTCTTCTGTATTTCCGCATTTAAAGCAATTTTCCAGGACTGACGGCAGCATCGAAGCCAATGGATACACCTCGATGCCATCGATAACAAAGGGGAACCGCTCTTCGCAGTACATGTTTGTAAACGGCAGGGCTGTCAAGGACAGGCTCCTGGGTCACGCCGTCCGGCAGGCCTACCAGTCGATAATCCCCGGAGACAGGTTTCCGATCGTCGTACTTATGCTCGAAGTCCCGCCCGCCATGCTTGACGTCAACGTTCACCCGACAAAAGCCGAGATTCGATTTGAGAACGAGAGGGATATCCACAGGCTCGTGTCCTCGGCGGTAAGAGGAGCTCTCGAGGAAAAACCCGTATCCTTCCAGGACAAGATCGAATCAGTATACAAATCAATATTTCCCCGAGACGACACTCCAGGCGCCGAAGTAGAGTGCAACTCCCCTGGTTCATACACGAACACTGAAACAGGCAGGTCGGACTGGCTCTTCCAGGAGTCGCCACAGCCACTTTTCGACAAGGATTCCGAGAAGGTGCGGGGACAGGTTTCCACAGGCCTCTACTGGCAGCTGCACGATAGTTACATCATGATCCAGATCAGGGGCGGCATGGTCATCATCGATCAACATGCAGCGCACGAGAGGATCCTCTACGACCGATCACGAAGGAATGTCGATGGAGAGAAGCCTGCCGTCCAGTCGCTTCTCTTTCCCGCCACACTGGAACTCTCACCAGACGAATTCGACAATTTTGAGAAGGTGGTCGATACATTGCCGAATCTGGGCTTCGAGGCCGAACCATTCGGTATGAGAACTATAATCGTAAGGGGAATACCGGCCGGAGTCCGGAACTGGGACGACGGCAGACTTCTCCGCACGATCCTTTCTGATCTTGGACGGGGCCTCCCGGCAACCGATTCCATTCTCAGATCCTTTGCCTGCCACTCCGCCATCAGGGCCGGCGAACCGCTTACCCTGGAGGAGATGGAGAGCCTCACGGATCAACTTTTTGCCACTGAATTCCCTTTTACCTGTCCACATGGAAGACCTACCATGCTGCGCGTTGAGATGCGGGAACTCGAGAAAAGATTCCAGCGCACCCCCAAAACGGAGGGGTAGATGAACGGCGTTGTCATTATCGGACCGACCGCCGTGGGTAAAAGCTCCCTCGGGATGAGACTGGCCGAGCAACTCGGCGGTGAGATCGTTTCGATTGATTCCAGGCAGATATATCGCGGTCTTGATATCGGCACCGCGAAGGCCAATACCTTCGAACAGGCAAGGGTCAGGCACCACTGCATCGATATCCTCGACATCACTGAAAAGAGCAACGCCCGCTGGTTCGCCGATCTGGCGCGTGAAGCCATGGACAGCATCAGGGCAGTCGGCAGGATCCCGGTACTTGTCGGAGGATCCGGTCTCTATCTCCGCTCGGTCACACAGGGCCTTTTTGAAATCGACCTCGATCGATCCGAGCGCTTGCAATTTGAAAAAAGCATCGAGGATACATCTGCCACCGACCTGCACGCGAAGCTCAGTGCGGCCGATCCCGAGAGTGGAGAGAGGATCCATGAGAATGACAGGTACAGGATCGTCAGAGCTCTTGAGGTATTCATACTTACAGGAACTACTATGAGTGAGCACTTCAGGCGGCAAAAGAATGCAGGAGTCGACGGCATGTCAGGTCTCGTCAGGATCGGTCTCAACCTGGAGAGGGAAGCCCTGCGCTCGCGCATTGAGGAGAGGACCCGGGAAATGTTCGACGCAGGCTGGCCCGATGAGGTTTCAGCCCTGCTGGATAAAGGAGCCGATACACAGTGCCCCGGTCTTCAGACACTCGGATATCCCGAAACCATCGGATATGTGAAGGGAGAGCAGGCTCGAAATGAGTCCATCGGGAGGATCGCTACGTTGACTGCCCGATATGCCAAGCGGCAGATGACCTGGTTCAGGAAGGAACATGATGTCTCCTGGCAGGATGCTGGGGCAGAAGGCCTGTTTGAGACGGTGCTCAACATCCTTGACAGCGCTGGTACCAGTTGATAACTTCGAGGAAACCGGAATTGTATGCGGGAGTAGCTCAGTTGGTAGAGCATCAGCTTCCCAAGCTGAGGGTCGCGGGTTCGAGTCCCGTTTCCCGCTCTTTATTTAGAGCGCGCAACCTGTGACGGCAAGACGGGTTGCGCGTTTCTCTGGATACATGAATGCCAGTAAGGATCATGGAAATATGCGGCAGTGCAGGATTCTTCCGTAAGGGAGACAAGATCACTTCCATAGATGGGAAAAGGGTCGATGACCAGCTCGACCTGTACTACATCCTGTCCGATGTCGACTCGGCGCTCTTCAGGCTGGAGCGAGAGAATGGCAGGAAAGTTGAGAGAAGGATCCGGGTTGAGACGCTGGAAAGAGCCGCGCCTGTCTTTGAAGAGATGCGATTCATCAACTGCGCATCCCGCTGCATCTTCTGCTTCGTCGACCAGATGCCCCCCGGAATGAGGGACACGCTCTACATCAAGGATGACGATTACAGACTCAGTTTCCTCTTCGGCAATTATATCACTCTTAACGATATCTCAAAGGCGCAGGTCAAAAGGATCCTCGACTATAACCTGTCGCCGCTCTATGTCTCTGTGCATGCAACAGACGTCAAAGTACGGACTGAGATATTCGGCCGGCCGATGAAGAACGACATCATGTCCGTCCTCTCGGAACTGGCTGAAGGCGGAATCTCGATCCATGCTCAGGTTGTCGTAACTCCCGGAGTAAACGACGGCAGAGTACTGGCAAGGACGATTCGAGATCTTATAAAGCTGTATCCAGCCTGTCGGACGCTGGCCGTGGTACCAGTCGGCCTTACCTGCCACAGGAAAGGCCTGACAAAGCTGAAAAAGGTATCGACCTCTGAAGCGAAGTTGATGATAGATCTGGCCGGTGACATGAACAATAGATTCCGGAAGAAAACCGGCGGACATGATTTCGTGTTTATGTCTGACGAATTCTACCTGCTTGCGAACAGGGTCTTCCCGGAAGCGGAAAGGTACGACGGGTTCGAGCAACTCTCGAACGGTGTCGGCATGAGCAGACTGTTCATCGACAGCATCATGGACAGGATCGTCCATCTGAAGAAACGAAGGATTCTTCCATCCGGCACTATGACTCTGGTTACTGGACAGCTCGGCAGCCGGCTCATGCGGAAACATATCCTTCCCCTTGTAAAGAAAGAACTGCCGGACCTTCTTATTAAACTGGTCACTGTCAGCAATTCGACATTCGGCAGCTCGGTAAGTGTATCAGGTCTTCTTTCCAGCTCCGATATAACCGTTGCCGTAAAAAAATCTGGTGGACCGGAAGGAATAATCGTTCTGCCCCCGAACACCGTCAATCATGAAGGTAAGATGATCGACGATACTCGGCCTTCGTTGCTCGGCAGGAAACTCGGCACGAAGGTAGTGGTCCCTGACGCGGATTTCCTTGAGGACAGGGTATTGAGGGCAAGCAGGAGGTCTGTCAGATGAAGAAGCGCCCCACAGTGGCGATAATCGGCAAGACCAACTCCGGCAAGTCTACATTATTCAACCGTATCGTCGGCGGGAGACGCGCGATCACTCACGAAACACCTGGTGTAACCCGGGACACGATGGAAGGTATGGCTTCCTGGAACGGCCGGGAGTTCAGAGTGATCGATACCGGTGGATTCGGGTTTGACGCCGATGACCATCTTCAGAGCAGTATTACTGAAAGAATCGCAAGGACTGTTCAAGATGCTCGCTCCATCATCCTCCTGGTCGACGTAGACACAGGGCCGACCGATGAGGACGAGAAGCTCCTGTTGAAATTCCGTGACCACAGGGACCGCATGTTTCTCGCGGTGAACAAGGTCGAAAACGCCCAAGACGAGATCGAGGCGAATAGTTTCTACCGTCTCGGATTCGACAGGCTCTTCATGCTCAGTTCTCTTCACGGCAGGGGAGTGGGGGATCTCCTTGACGCCGTGACTGAGGGACTGCCCGACAGTGTTACCGAACCGGAACTGCCGGAGGAGTTGAGGATCGCAATTACGGGAAGGCCGAATGTAGGCAAGAGTTCCCTTATCAATGCCCTTTCAGGCGAGGACAAACACATCGTATCGGAGGTCCCGGGAACGACGAGGGACACGATAGATATCAGGATCAGGCACCATGGCCGCGAAATTGTACTTATCGATACCGCAGGAGTCAAGAGAAGGGCGAGAACGGATAAGGGGCTCGATTCCATAAGCAGCATGATGAGCATCAGGAGCGTGGATCGCTCCGATATAGTCCTTGTAATGCTCGATGCCTCTACCGGCGAGATATCGAACCAGGACACTCGCATGGCTTCCCACGCGCACAAAGCAAAAAAAGGAGTGCTGATCCTTCTGAACAAATGGGATCTCGTTGATCGCCAGACTGACACCTTCAAGCATTTCGAGGGGATGATAAGGGAAAACATGCAGTTTCTTTCCTACGCTCCCGTCCTCTCTATCTCGGCAGCGACAGGTACGAGACTATCGAGGATCCTGCCTGCCTGCCTTAGAATACATGAGCAGCGAAACAGACAGATCGGGACCTCTGAACTGAATAAACTCTTCGAGGAAGCCATCAGAAGAAATCCGCCGAAGTTCCATGATGGGGGGTCTGGAAAGGTATACTATGCCACTCAGACGGGCGTCGAACCGCCAACCTTCACCCTTTTTGTAAATAAAGCATCCTATTTCCCTCGTTCTTATATACGTTATCTCAATAACCAGGTAAGAAAAATGTTTACCTTCGAAGGTACCGCGGTTAGAATCTCCCTGAGGTCAAAAGGAGAATCTTGATGGATGCCGCGTGGAGAGTCGCGATTCTGGTCGTTGTCAGCTATTTCCTGGGCGCCATACCCTTCAGTTACATTGCCGGAAAACTCATAAGAGGCATAGATCTAAGGGAATGCGGCAGTGGAAATCTCGGTGCGGCCAACACGTTCAGGGTCCTCGGGAAGGGGGCTGCCATACCTGTACTCCTGGCTGACATCGGCAAAGGGTTCCTGGCGGTCAAACTCGTCCAGTTGTATGGAATCGAAGGTTACCAGTACCTTCTTATCGCAACTCTTGTCGTTATCATCGGGCACAACTACTCGGTATTCGTAGGCTTTGCGGGGGGGAAGGGAGTTGGAACCACAGCGGGCACATTCCTGGCGATGGCGCCTTGCGCCGTTCTCGCATGTCTCCTGATCTGGATCCTGATCCTGAAGATTTCGAGGATAGTCTCGGTGGCCAGTATGTTCTCCGCGTCATGCCTCCCGGTAGCTATAGCGCTCATGAATAAGTTTACATCATGCGACTCCCATGTCTCGGCCCTTTATCTCTCAATGGTGGCTGCGCTGTTCGTCATCTACAAGCACCGGTCTAATATTCGCAGGCTGAGGGACGGAACCGAGAAAAGGATATTCTGACAATTATGACCAGCAAAAAGACATCGAAGCGTATCGCGGTACTGGGAGCAGGGAGCTGGGGTACGACTCTTGCGCTCCTGCTGAATGACAACGGACATGACGTCGTTCTCTGGGAGTTCTTCAGCGACCTTGCTGACACTATCGCGAAAAAAAGAGTAAACACGAAGTACCTGCCCGGCGTGAAGATCCCCAGATCCGTCATGGTGACATCAGATCTCGAGAGCGCCCTGGAAGGCCGCTCTCACGTGCTTTTTGTTACTCCGAGCCATACAGCAAGAAACGTTGCTGCCATGGTCCGTTCCACCGCTACGTTCAGGAAATCCTTTGTCATAATCAACGCCTCAAAGGGTCTCGAGGAAAAGACGCTGTGCAGGATGAGCGAGGTACTTGGCCAGGAACTTCCACAGTCCAAGGGCAGGATAGTCGGGCTTCTCGGCCCCAGCCACGCTGAAGAAGTCAGCAGAAAGATGCCTACTTCAGTAGTGGTTGCCGGATCTAATCTCGATATACTGGACAGGACTCAAAAGATATTCATGAATGAATATTTCAGGGTATACACCAATACGGATCTTATAGGCGTCGAACTGGGAGTCTCGCTGAAAAACACGATTGCGATAGCTGCGGGAATCTGTGACGGACTCGGATTCGGGGACAACACAAAGGCAGCTCTCCTCACTCGTGGTCTGGCAGAGATCAAACGCCTTGTATCCAGTCTCGGCGGCAGGGAAGAGACACTCAGCGGCCTTGCAGGAGTGGGCGACCTTATCGTGACGTGTATGAGCAGACACAGCAGGAACAGATACGTCGGGGAACAGATCGGGCGCGGCATGAGCCTCCAGCAGGTCCTCGACGGTATGGTCATGGTTGCGGAGGGGGTAAAGACGACAAAGGCAGCAGTGGCACTTTCCCGCAGGGCCGGTGTCGAACTGCCGATAGCAGAACAGGTTTACCGTGTTCTTTTCTACGGAAAGGATCCAAAGAAGGCTATCAGGGACCTCATGGTCCGGAAAGCACAGAAAGAGATGTATCGCTGAAACGGAAGGGTTCAAGGGTATGAAGAAGGTTCAGAAACTGTACTACTCAATTGGAGAGGTCAGCGAGCTTCTGGGTGTCAAGGCACACGTGATGAGATACT
>DAOVNN010000094.1 GCA_030630165.1 Candidatus Krumholzibacteriota bacterium | reverse complement strand
TGGCCCCGTTTCTTCAAATTGGGGGTTGTTTCATTTCAGGCCGAGGTTTATTATATTATTCCTTGTTCAGAGGCAGTTAGCTCAATTTTCGGCGGGCCCGGACCTTTAACAGAGGTGAACCAGATGATTATTGGGGTTCCGAAAGAGATAAAGAAGGACGAGCATCGAGTCGCCCTTCTTCCCGTTGGCGCGGAGATACTCGCCAGGCGCAGGCACAGGGTTCTTGTAGAGAAGGGCGCAGGTATCGGCAGCGGCATCAGCGATGCCGAGTACCGTGATGCCGGCGCACAGATCGTCCGCTCGGCCGCCCAGATCTGGAAGAAAGCCGACATGATCATCAAGGTCAAGGAGCCGCAGCCCGTCGAGATCAGAATGTCGAGGAAGGAACAGATCCTCTTCACATACTTCCACTTCGCCGCGAGCAAGCCGCTCACAGACGGCATGCTCAAGTCCGGCGCGATCTGCATAGCGTACGAGACGATGGTCGGCGAGGACGGAACCCTTCCCCTGCTCACCCCGATGAGCGAGGTAGCCGGGCGGATGGCCGTCCAGGAAGGCGCCAAGTATCTCGAGAAGCCGATGGGCGGACTCGGCATCCTGCTCGGCGGAGTGCCGGGCGTCGATCCCGCGCACGTTACGATCCTCGGCGGCGGAGTCGTCGGGACGCACGCGGCGAAGATGGCCGCAGGCCTCGGCGCCAACGTGACGATCCTCGATATCGACCTCGAGCGTCTGCGCTATCTCGCCGATGTTCTTCCCGCCAACGTTACGACACTTATGTCGAACCCGGCGAACATCCGCGAAGAGATCGGCAAGGCCGACCTCGTGGTCGGCGCTGTCCTGATCCCCGGCGCGAAGGCTCCGAAGCTCATCACCCGCAGGATGCTCAAGCTCATGAAGCAGGGCTCCGTTATCGTAGACGTCGCTGTCGACCAGGGCGGCTGCATCGAGACTATCGAGCCGACGACACACTCGAAGCCGATCTACGAGGTGGACGGCGTCATCCATTATGCCGTGGCGAACATGCCCGGCGCGGTCTCGCGCACCTCGACCTACGCGCTGACCAATGCGACCTTCCCATACGCCCTCGAGATCGCTAACAAGGGCTGGGTCAGGGCCGCGAAGAACGACCCGACTATCTGGACCGGCGTCAACACGCTCCGCGGAGTAATCACCGACGCCGCAGTGGCAAAAGCCTTCAAGATGAAGTACACGCCGCTCAAAGACGTTATATAGATCTGTCACAGGAGACGGCGGAAAAGACAGATGGAAGAAGACCCCCCGGTATTACACCGGGGGGTCTTTCATTAAAAGGCCCTCGGCCAAAGGCCGAGGGCTATATGATGATCTTCGGCAGATTTGTGGGTGCAGGGCTCACCTTGCGGCATGCCTTATGCGCCGCCGAATCTCACAATCACGGCTCCGGCTTGCGGCGTTCACTACCACGATTCACCTCACTCGCCGCTGCCCGGGCCGATCGACCGGGAGCCTTACGGCTCCGAAGTCGAAGCAAGATAATGAAAGGTCCGGCTCGTGTCAACACGGCCGGACCATTTTGATAAATATATTTTATTCCCCGCGCTACCTGACCATCAACGCGACCATTTCTGAGACTGCCTGCTCGATCCCGACGAAGACTGCCCTGGAGATTATACTGTGTCCGATGTTCAGTTCTTCTATCTCGGGGATCAGCACGATCGGGTGGACGTTGTGATAGGTCAGTCCGTGGCCGGCGTGCATGTGGAGCCCGTATTTCGCTCCCATCGTCGCTCCGACCTGGACGGCGCGCAGCGCATCGTCGGGGCCCCGCCTCGACGCGTTGGCGTATTCCCCGGTGTGTATCTCGATCGCGTCGAACCCGAGCTTCGCCGCTTCCTTTATCTGCGCCTGGTCGGGCCCGATGAAGGCGGCCGTTTTGATCCCGCCGTCCTTCAGCGCCTTGACCGTCGACGCGTATCTCTCGCTCTCCCTGAGAAGATCGAGGCCGCCCTCGGTCGTGACCTCCTCCCGCCTTTCGGGCACAAGCGTGACCGAGTCGGGGCTCATGGCCAGCGCTATCTCCTGCATCTCGGGCGTCGCGGCCATCTCAAGGTTGACCCTGGTCTGCGCCATCTCGCAGATCAGCCTCGCGTCGCGGTTCTGTATGTGCCGCCTGTCTTCACGAAGGTGGAATGTCACCTGGTCGGCCCCTCCCATCTCGGCAAGCATCGCCGCGGTGACGGGATCGGGCTCGGTCGTCTTTCTCGCCTCCCGCAGGGTGGCGACATGGTCGATATTAACTCCCAGCCTCAGCCTGTTCACTCCTGACCTCCTCCTGAAACACGGGGACTCATCAGTCCCCCATCATATCTGTGATCCTGACTATCCTTACGCCCTCTCTCTCGGCCTCCTGCGCGAGCCACCGGAGATGTTCGACATTTCCTTTCCTGATATGCATTATAGCCGTCATTCTGCCGCTGCGCGAGGCGATTGACAGCGCTTTTCGCATATTCTCCCTGACATCATCTCCCCTGTTGTCGAGGAAGAGGTCATTTCGCAGGGTCTTCACCCCCGCCTTGCCGGCAGCCTCGGCTACCACCGACTTCGCCGTAGTATAGCTGTCGACGAAGAAGAGCTTCTTTCTGCGGCAGACCTTCATCACCGCCGCCATCACCCGCATGTCGGCGGTCGCCTTCGATCCCATGTGGTTGTTCATCCCGATGACGCCCGGCGTCGATTCGAGGGCCTTCTCGACGATCTTCTCTATCTCGCGGCTGCTCATCGCCGTACGCACGAGGGGGATGTCGCCCTGGTCGTTGGCGTCCTTCTCCGGCTCCATCGGCAGGTGGCAGATCACGTCTTTGCCAGCCTCCCTCGCCTGACGGCAGATCTTCTCGGAATGCTCCAGCCCCGGTATCACCGATACGGTGAACGGCACGTCGAGCGCGAGGAATTCCCTGACCCGCCTGTTGTTGAAATACCCGAAGTCGTCGACGATCACTGTGATCGAGGGGCCAGTCGGTCTGTCCGTCTCCCTGACCGGCCTGCGGCCCATCCGGAATACGCACCTGTGGGTGACTGTGCGCCGCGTACCCACCTCCATCTCGATCATGCGACCGCCCTTTTTCTCTACGCACGCTCTCACGCGGCCGCCGCTGGAGCCAAGCGCCCTGGCGATCGCCGTATTGAGCTGGAGAAGCGAGCGGTCCGCGGGCATGTCGCCCTTGATCATCGAGACGGGACCGTCCTGTCCCGGTTCGTCGGCTGTCGTGAGGGTGATCGACTTTGCGGGCATTCCCGCCTCTGTCGCCCCCTTCTTTATCAGTTCGCCCAGGCCGGACTGCACCTCGGCGTAATACCTGTCAAATCCGAGATCGAGGAGGAATACCCTGCCGCGGGGGGTGTCGGCATACTTGACCATAGCGAAGAATACAATCGCAGCTACGGCGAGAAAGATCGCGAGCCGCCCGAGCCCGGTGCCGGCACTTGATTTCTTCTTCGTCTTCTTCCTGGTCTTTTTCTTACTGCTGCCTGCCATGTCGCCCCGGGATGAAGGTACGCGGCGGATTCGCGCGGACGCGCGCCGCCAAAGGCAGGAGTACTATATGCGCGGGAAGCGCTCCATGTCAAGAAGGCCGGATTGATATATGCCGTCCGGTCCGTTAAATTATAAAAAGGATACCAAGAACGATCCTTCCGCTGACCAGAAGATCGCGGTGAAGCTTCCTGCCATCATGTGCCGTGGTCGTAGATCGCCCTGATGACCCACTTCGATGCGTCGCTCTCGTCAGGGGCGACGATGATCGTCACAAAGGCCCTGTCCGGTATGCACTGGTAGACCGTATTTTCCTTTCCGAACTGCACACGGATGAAATACCCCCTCATCGTCTCTCTGCAGCCTTCGCAGGTCGCGCCGTCGATCTTATGATAATCGTTCCAGGCCCCGGCCAGGAAGATGTCAAGTTCGAGCTCACTCTGGTTCTCAAAGATCCACCCGGTCGATACGATATCCCCGGCCCTTGTCAGGATCAGGGGGTCGTCCGGCAGAACATCTTCGGGAGCGAACCGAAAGAAGTACTCTGAATGGAGGAGGTCCTCATATATGGTCATCACACCCTCGAGCGAGGGATTGCCGTAACACATCACCAGTGTCCTGATGGCATCTTCTTCACTGCTCATGTCAGGCCACGTTATCGGCGGCGCTTCCTTGACCGGCTTTACCGTCTCGTCGAGGCACGACGGGAGGACCGGAAGCACGGCGAGAAGTACCAGTATGATCAAGGTCTTTCTGAACAATTTTCCCTCCTTATATTTCCTGGTCGTACATCGCGCGGATGACCCACTTCGACGCGTCGCTCACGTCGGGAGCGACGATAATCGTCACGGAGACCCGCCCGACAGGACTCTGGAATATCGTCGACTCGTCTCCGAATTGCGCTCTGACCAAATACTGCCGCTCAGTTACATGGCAGTTCGGGCAGGCTTCTCCTTCGACCTCAAGCATATCGCCCCATGTCCCTTCCAGAGGAAAGAGGGTCAGCTCAAGCCGCGTCGTTTCGGTGAAGATCCACTCGGTCGCGGCGATGTCCTCCGCCCTCGTCAGGAACGAGGGATCGCCCAGCTCGACATCCGAGGGGGCAAGCTCGAAAAAATACTGAGGGTGAAGAAGGGCGTTATACCTCGCCGCCGTCTCCCCATCCCTGGGATTGGCGTAGGTGAGCAAAAGCACATCGACGACGTCATCCATTGACGTCATATCGGGCCATTCGAGATTGTCTTCCTCAGCAGGCGTCGTCGGGTCGTCGCCGCATGACACGACAAGTGTCATTGCTACGATGGCAGACAGCACTATTATGGATGTTTTCTTCAAGCTCTTCCCTCCCATTGGATCCATATAATCTGACCGGCGTATTGTAACAGAAATCAGGCGCGTTTTCAATGTAACGCGCCGGAATCTCTGAAACCGGAATCATTCCGGGGGCGGGCATGAAAAAGCCCCCTGCATCGCAGGGGGCCCTGGAAAATCGCATTCTATGATCCGGTCAAGATCCGCCGATTCCCAGATCCAGCATCGCTCTGAGTACCCACTTGCTCGAATCGTTCTCGTCAGGCGCGACGATGATCGAGATACTGGCATTACCGGGAGGGCTCTGGTAAATCGTTGATTCGTCGTCGAACTGGACCTGGATGAAATAATCCCTCTGCGTCGAGTAGCAGTTTTCGCAGGGCTTTCCGTCCAGATCGTTAGTATAAGCGTACCAGGCCGCTTTTTCAGGTGTGATTTTCAACTCAAGCACCTGGGCGGTAAATAGCCAGTTTGTAACCTCGACATCCTGCGCCTTGGTCAGGATGTTAGGGTCACCAGGTTCGAAATCTCCCGGGGCAAGCCCGAAAAAATACAACGAGTGGAGAAGGGCCTCGTACTGGGCTGACGATTCTGCATCCTTGGGATACGTGTAACCCAGAACGACCGTCCTGATGACATCGTCACGGTCTGTCATATCCGGCCATGGGATTTCGATGACCGGCGGCGGAATCCGCTCTTCCTTCGGATCAAAGATACATGACGGCGCTGCGAGCATCGCCGTAATAAGCAACAGGGGCAGGACTGCTTTCAACATAGTTCTACGCATATGCATACCTCCAGTTGTAAATACTAGCACATTCCGTCCGCGAACGCAAGCACAGCGTTCGCCGTAAGATATATCTCACGAGTTCCTCTCTCATCAACTCGCCGCCCGGAAGGATCCCCTGAGGTTTCCGGATGTGGGGTAACTCTCGATTACATCAATATCTTCCCATTTCACGAGTATCCAGCCCGAGGTCCCTTCCTGGAGAAAGAACCTCGCCGTGCCGGCATATATCTCAGGTTCCGAGCCGTCGCCCCGGTCGATGGTCCACATGTAAGGCCCCTCGAACTCGGCCCATCCGACCTGGATGTCCTCTTTGGGGAAATTACCGTCCTCGTCGCCATACTGTGCGGTCCTCTCGCCCTGGTAGTCTCCCTTTATCCTAGTCAGGACGTCCATCTCTATCTCCTTCGCCCAGTTGTCGAAGGTACCGGCGGGGAACTGGAGCCTGTCCTGGTCCCTCGGTATGAAGGTGAACTCGTCGGCGAGGCTTCTCTCGTAATTCGAGTTCCCCATCGACGAGAGTCCTGTCGAGAGATTGAAGAAGACATCTTTCGGCGTATTCGGAACGATCCAGTCCCCTTCGCCCTCATCGAGCGGCGGGAGGGCCTCCCTCGGCTCGAAGAGGCACCCCGCTGCGGCCAGCACGACCGCCAGAAACAATATGATCATCGCTGATCTCTTCATCGTCAGCTCCTAAAAGTTGATCTTCACATTCATGTCTATCTCCCAGAACTCTCTTCTCTCTCTCGTAAGATTGGGGCCGAACCGCCTGACCCACGCAACGTTGAGGTCGACCTTTCCGTATTCGGTCAGTTTTGCCAGCCTGTTGAACCCCAGCGTCATCTGGCCCGAATCGTAATATCTCGTGTCTACGACCCCCACCTGACCGTTGACTTCCCCGAGCCTGTTGTTCTCCTGGAACCGGTAGTTCGCGTGGGTGAACAGGGTGAAGTCCGTCACCGGCTGATAATCGTACCTGAAGTCGAACCTGTGCTCGTAGCTCTCGTTCGTCCTTCCATAGAGCCTCTCGCCACCTTCGGGCGGAGGAAGGTAACTACCCGTGTCGATGAACTGGTACCTGTGTGTAATGCCGAGATGCGACCTGAAGAATTTGAACTTCGCTTTCGTGTTCATGATCGTCGTACGATCGAGATAGTTCTCGTTATCCTTGAATGTGAAATCGGTGAACTCCATCTTGATCTCGTATTCCTGCCCGATCTCGAACCATCCCGAGGGCCTCAGGGTGAACCTCGGCACAACCCAGTATGTGAAGTCGGTGCGGTTGTCCCCCGAGAGCGACCTGTCTATATTTATCGTCTCGCGTTGCTTGTATGTGAATTTCACGCCGGCCAGTATGTCTAATGGGAGACTGGCGGCGAGATCGGCGAAGAAGGAGTAGTAAAGATAGTCGGCGTCGCGCGGGTTCGCATCCTTCTTCCTGTAATACCTCTGCTTCAGCGATCCCGATCCTCGCATCGTTAGGCGAAGTGAATCGGTGAGATCGTGGGACAGCGAGGCCTTGAGAACGCGCGCCTTCTCGAGATAGCTCGAAAGGGAGACGGGGCCGTAGTCGATGTCGTTCTCTTTCCGCTCTATCGAGATGTCGAGGCGGCCACCGGGGGAATAGTAATACACCGCCTTCGCACTGATCTTTTTGAGCTCCGTCTCTTTCGAGAGCCTCGTGTCGACGACATTCTGCTGGTCGAAATAATCCCTGAGAAATTCGAAATCCACCTTGAGGAAGTCGCCCGGCCGAATACTGGACTTGATGAAGACCCGTTCGGTCTTTCTGCTCGACCGCTCCATCTTCGCCAGGTCGGGGTTCTCGATCACCTCAAGGGAGTTTCCGCGGGGAGGATCGACCTTCCGGACGACCCCCATCGTCCTCTTGTAATCGACGAAGAGGAGTTTAACGTCGCCCGTGCCATATCCCACCTTCGCCGATATCGTGTCTATGTCGCTGTGCATGTTCTCGAACTTGCGGCCGCTCACGTCGCTGTCTTCCATTTTCCGCCATATGCCGTACCCACCGCTCACGTCGAGATCGGGGCCGATCCCGTACCACAGGTATCCGCTCGCGTTGCCCTGCAAGTTATTGTCGTACTTGAAGTCGTTCTGTCCCGCTCCGAGCCGTCCCATCAGGGAAAACCGCGACTTGGAAGCCCAGAGCTCGGGGCGCTCCCACGCGACGCCGGCATTGAGGTACTTGTTCTCTATTACCATGTCGCCGCCCGAGCGGGCGAGACCGACCGCCTTCTGGCGGAGATAATCCTGACCGAGCGCCAGGTTGACGTTGTAGAGGTCGGGGACCAGCTTGATCGCGCTGTTGCTGAATCTCTCATTGATATCGGACATGTCCCTGCCGCGATACTGTCTCTTCGTTATCTTCAGGTCGCTCGAAGCACGCCATCCGTCGCCCGGCTCGAAGGTAAGACCCATTCCCGTTCCGAGGCGGTACTCGCTCTCGTTCGCACGGTACTCTATGCTCCACACTGGAGCGACCCATGGGGGCTTCGTGGAGTCGGCCTTTTCGTCCATTCCTTCGGGGGGGGCCGGCTGGCTCGCGAGCAGACTGGACAATCCTTCGCCGCTCTTCGCCGTCGAGTCGGGGAGAACGACGGTCGACGAATCGACCTCCTGCGCAGCTGCGGGCCCTTCCGCGATCGCGGCTGCCGTCAGGATGAACAGTATGACTGCGGCGTTCTTCATCTATCCTTCGTGCGGCCCCTGGCCGCGGCATAAAGGGCGAACCATTCCTCGAGCAGGAGCTCTTCCGGCCTGTGGCCGAGATCGATCCCGGAGATCCTCTCAAGCTCCTTCATCTCCGGCAGACCGGGTACAGACTTGAGTGCGTTCGCCAGCTTCTTTCTCCTCTGGGAAAACGCCGATTTGAGAAATGAGAGGAATCTCTCACTGTCTCCGGGGACGTTTTCACGTCTGACAGGCGCAAAAATAAGGACAACACTGTCCACTTTCGGCTTCGGTCGAAACGAACCGGGTTTAAGTGTCATTACCTTTTTTACAGCGAGGTACGACTGGAGAAAGACCGGCAGGATCCCGCTGTTGCGGCTCCCTGGGGCGGCGAGCACCCTCTCGCCGACCTCCTTCTGTACCATTATCACCGCCCTGCGGCATCTCTCGAGGGACGGCAGGCCGAGCAGTATGGTGCTCGTGAGCAGATACGGGATATTGCCCGCCAGGGCGTATCCTTCCCATCCCCTGCCGGCCGCCTCGGCGTCGAGATCTACCTCGCGTATGTCGGCGAGGACGATCTCGGCGTTGTCGAGCCCCTCGAGCCGTCCGGCGGTCTCCTCCGCCAGCGCCTCGTCGATCTCGAATGCCGCAATTTGCGTGCCGCCGGCGGCCATCGGGACAGTCAGGGCCCCTCTCCCGGGCCCTACCTCAAATACGGGGAGGCCGTCACCGGCCGTAACGGCCGAGATTATCCCCTTTATCGCCCCGCCGGAGACGAGGAAATTCTGCCCGAGGCTCTTTTTTGCCGGCCGCCTTTCGTTTTTCATAATCATGACACGGCAGGGGAGACCAGATGATATTTCCTTGTTCT
>DAOVNN010000148.1 GCA_030630165.1 Candidatus Krumholzibacteriota bacterium | reverse complement strand
CGGATCGCCATCTATGCCGATACGGCGAGGGCCTCCAGCGAGGTCACGGCAAGTCCGTACGTGATGTTCGATTTCTACATCTTCTGCCAGCCGGGCGAGAACGGCATGACCTGCGCCGAGTTCGCGATCGAGTATCCGCCGTCGGTGATCATCACTGGCGCTGAATGGAATCCCAGTCTGTCCGAGGTGCTCGGCGATGTGACATACGGTGCAAGCGCCTGCTTCCCCGGCTGCCGGACGGACTGGGTGTTGCTATGCGCGATGCCGACGCTGGTGGTTGACATGGAGCCGGCGGCGATCGACATCGTCGGGCATCCGGTCGTGGGATACTCCCGGTTCGCCAGCTGTCTTCCTGGAAACCCGGCCGAGCCCGTATTCTACGGGCCGGGCCTCTGCGTCAATGCCACGTGCCTGCCCGATATCGACCCCCCGGTGCCGACAACCGTCGACGTAAATGACTATATGCACCTGACCGTGCGGTTCGACGAAAAGATCTTCCAGCCCGATGCCGTCGACCCCGGGAGCTATCTCATCTACACGACGGACGGCACGGAGGATACCGTACCGGTCATCTTCGCTCAGCTAGCAGTGGGCGAGTCGAGCGTGTCGATCGTACTTGGCGAGCCCCTTGCCGAGGTTCCCTATCTGCTCGATGTGTCGGGACTGAGAGACGTTGCGGGCAATCCCGCTCCACCAGGGACATCGATCGATTTCAGCGGATCGGACAACACGCCTCCCAGCCTGCTATACGGGTACGCGCCCGATGACCATACAGCTGTTCTGGTATTCAGCGAGTTGATCGACGGGGCCACCGCCGTGGATATCTCACGCTATACGACGGGCTGCGACGGCTGCACGGCGGTTCCCGGCGTGGTCACCGCGACGCTACGGCCCGACGGCGCCTCCGTCGCGCTGGGCCTCGATCCGGCGATGGAACAGGAGGCTATATACGAGGCGTCGGCCGGGGGCATTGCGGATGTGGCGGGTAACGTGATGAATGATCCCGCTACAGTCTATTTCAAGCCCCCTGATACGTTCCCGCCATATATAACGAAGATGTCGATCATGTCGAGCTCGATCGTGGAGCTTGCCTGGAACGAGGTCCTCGATCCCGTCTCGGCGGAAGACCTGGCGAATTACTCGTTCTTCAGGGACGGATCGCCGGAAGAGCCGGTCGGCCTGTCCTCCGCCGAGTTTGCAAGCGGCAGGTTCGTCCTGCTAAATACCGAAACGGCGCTTGAGCCAGGCAACGATTACACGCTTTACGTCAGTGGAGTCATGGATACCACTTTGAACGTGATGGTCCCGGACACGCTCGGTATTTCGCTGCCGGCTGATACGATCCCACCCGTGCTGCAGGCCGCTGCAGCCGGGGGGTTTTACGACATCGTGCTTGTCTTCAGCGAGCCGGTTGATTCCTCGGTCGCGGGGGATAATCAGAAATTCACCGTATATCCTGTCGACTCTCCGTCAGAGCAGCTAGTGATCGACGATGTTGTGCTGTGGGAAGGCTCCTGCTTTGTACAACTGTACCTCGTAGACCCGATCACGCCCGGTGTGGAGTACAGGGTGACAGCTGAGAATGTCCCGGATAAAGCGGGGAATTACATACCTTCGCAGTATGTCAACTTCACGATCATCGACGTCTTCCCCCCCGAAGTCATCGATATTTATATGGTCGGTCTGAGCCAGCTCGATATCTTCTTCAACGAAACAGTCGATTCGGCGACGGCGAGCGGACCAGGGCATTATCTGGTATACGAGACGGCGTACCCCGAGCAGCAGATCGATGTCATCTCCGCGGACTGGATGAACGACAAGGTGCGGCTCGACCTCGCGGAGGAAGCTCAGTCCGGTGTCGACTATACGGTAAGGATCGACGGGGTGGAGGATCGGTTCGGCAATCCGTGCGCCGAGCTCTATTGCCATTTCACCGGTACGCCGGTCGGCACCCTGCTCGACAGCTGGGACGCCTCTTATGGCGACGGCAGGATAGAGATCATCTGGTATATACAGGAGACGGACGAAGCGCCAGAATTCGAGATATCGAGGACGATGGAGAACGTCGATAACTGGCAGGTGCTTCACGGCGGTCTGATCGCCGGCGATGGTCTGAAGTACACGTTCGTCGACACCGGCATCGAGTCCGGCGGCTCGTACAGATATCGCGTAGAGTGCGTCGATGATGACGGACGCAGGGTCCTCTTCGAGACGGACGCAGTCTCTACGCCCGAGATGCCGCTCGTGCTGCGGCAGAACAGCCCCAACCCGTTCAACCCGTCGACGAGCATCGGGTTCTTCCTCCCGCGCGCGGGTAACGTCCTCATCAAGATCTTCGATGTCAACGGCAGGCTCGTGCGCGTTCTGGCCGACGGCCACCTCGCCGGCGGCGAGCACTCGATCGAGTGGGACGGCAGGGACCGTGCGGGAGCGCAGGTCTCATCCGGGGTCTACTTCTACAGGCTGACCTCGGGGAAGGATAGCCTGTCGCGGAAGATGATCCTCCTGCGTTAGGATCAGGACAGTTAAGGGATAGACAAGTGGTATGAGGCGGGCCTCCCGGCCCGCCTCTTTGTTTTATCTTTTCGGCGCGTCGGGGTTCATCACCCACAGTACGTTAACGATCTTCCATTCTCCATTGATCCTTGCCAGCTGGAGATAGTCATAGAACATCGCCGAGAGGGCCTCGACCATCGCGATGTTATCGCCGTAGTATAAGATGGTCATTGTGATATTTCTCTGACCATCATCGAGTTTGCCGCTGCCTGTTCCGGTTGCATCTATCAGGTAACTGGTCCCGATCTTCTGAAGCATCGTCCTTCCTGTCTGTTGAACGGGCCGATGACCTTCGATGAGGAGTCGAAGGCCCTCTACGATGCAGTCGCCGAGCCGGTTGATATGGCATCACTCGACACCGCGCGCCGCTGGGAGCTCATGCGTGAGATCTACGCCGTTCCGCACCTTCCGTCAGATCTCGAATAAAGATATTGGACTCCACCGGGTATGGAGCATGTCCAGCCCCGGTTCAGATAAACGAAAACCACTCCCGGCGCCGGGAGTGGTTTTCATTAAATCCTGCGTGTTTCTGCAGTCCGATTCTCAGCGAAGCAGGATTATCTTCTTCGTCTCCTCGAACTCCTTCGCGAAAAGCCTGTAGAAGTAGACGCCGCTGGCGGCGGTTGATCCATTCGAGTCGAGGCCGTATAGCACAGATCGACATTGATTTGGAACGATTCCGGCTTAGATATCAGAACAGGATTTATTACCCCGCTCAAAGTACGTATGTGATATAATGTCGACAATTCACTCATAGTAGAGCACTGCACAACAGTGGACTGTGCCCTTTCGTTGGCATTGGATCTGTTGTCAGCAAACACATCATGGGGGGGCATACAATGCGATATGCAGCGATCCTGTTAGTCGCCGTGACATTCGTCACGATGATCGGCGGCAGCGTGCACGCCGAGTCTTCCAGCGAACTCTTCCGTTACATGTCTCCGAGGGCAGATGCCCGGTTCGTCATGTCTCAGAGTACGCTGATCTTCCGGCCTGGCAACGGGATGAACAGATATGGACCTGCATGGACCTCGTCGATGAAGGTCGTCGGTTCAATGAGCGGATTACACGAAGGCAGATGGATAACTGCCGATGATTCGAGGACGATCATATTCAAGCCCGATCGCGGGTTTAAGCCGGGAGAGACCGTGGTCGTTTCGTTCGATCTCGAGGCGGATGGCGAAAAGATGATCTACACGCACAGGTTCGAGATCGCGTCACGCATCGTGGGCTATCGCAGCGATTACTTCGAGCAGATGGGGTCTGTTGCGGATGACCTGCCCATCGAGATGGATGGCAGGAATTCCCTGATGTTTCAGTCGAAGGAGAAGAAAGGCGTCAGCCTTGCTGAGATGTATCCTCTTCCACTCGATTTTCCCCGTATGGAAATCACGGTCTGCGGCAATCCGGCTGACGGAAAACTGTTCCTTGCCAGCATACCGGATAGGAGCGATACGTTGCCTGTCTGTTACATGATGATCCTCGAGAACAACGGGTTTCCCGCTTTTTTCAGAAAAGCGCGCGGGCAGGCATTTGATTTCAAGAAACAGCGGAACGGCTTGCTCTCATATATGCTTAGAAAAGCGGGACCTGATTATTATTATACCATGGATAACACTTATACTGTTGTTGACAGCTATACGACGCAGGGTGGTTACAACCTCGATATGCATGATTTCCAGATCATGCCGAATGGCCACGTCCTGATGATCGGCGACGATCGACAGATCATGGACTTGAGCCAGATCGTGGCGGGCGGCGATACGGCGGCTGTGGTGGTAGGGAGTGTGATTCAGGAACTGGATAATTCGAAGAACCTCGTCTTCCAGTGGCGCACGTCGGATTTCTTCAATATCACAGACGCGGTCATAGATCTGACGAGAAAGGTGGTCCGCTACTCGCACGTCAACGCAATCGAGATAGATCATGACGGCAATATCATGATCTCGAGCAGGAATCAGAGCGAGGTCACCAAGATCGATCGCGATACAGGTCAGATCATCTGGAGGATGGGAGGAAACAACAACGAGTTTACGCTCGAGGGAGATACGCAGTGGTTCTCGTGCCAGCACGATATCCGCCGTCTTGCTACCGGAAACGTAACTGTGTACAATAACGGGAACCAGAACAATCCAATAGAATCGCGGGCCGTGGAATACGCTCTGGACGAGACGAACATGATCGCGACCGTCGTATGGGAGTATCGAAACGACCCTCCGATATACGCCCGCGCGATGGGCAGCGCCAGAAGGCTTCCCGGCGGGAACACCCTGATAGGGTGGGGGAGAAGCCCGGCGGCAGACGTTACCGAGGTACATCCCGACGGGACTATCGCCCTGGAGCTGACATTCTTGAATAAAGTAAATACTTACAGGGTCTTCCGGTATCCCTGGGAAGGGGTGGCTGCCGACCCCTGTGCGTGGGCGGATACAACCGGTGGTGAACTGCGGCTGCATTTCACGAAATTTGGTGACCGCGATGTGAGCAGTTACGACGTATATCGCGGGACTTCGCCAGCTCCGGGATGGAAGGCATATGTGACCTGTGGGCAATCAGTCAGGATCCGGGATTTTGTCGCCGGTGAGCCGCTCTACTTCAGGGTGACGGCCCTTGACAGCGATGGTAATGTGAGCCCCTTCTCCAACGAGGTTGTGGTCGTTCCGGAGTTTTCCGACGTTCCCGTAGTGACGAAAGCACTGGTCAATGTCACTCCCTCGACGCTCAACCTGTTGTCCGAGGGCCGCTGGATAACGGCACAGATCGAGTTCCCCGAAGAGTGCGGGCATCAGCTGTTCGATATAGACAGGACATGCATACTGTTCAACGACACGATCCTTGTCGACTGGACCGGCGGGAACGGGAGTGTCGAGAAGTCGGCGAAAACGAAACTTATGGTCAAGTTCCCCAGGGATGAAGTGCAGGCTATACTCGCTGGTGATTACGTTACGGTAAAGGTGAGCGGCTATGTCGGCGAATTCGCTTTCGAAGCCTTCGATTGTATAAGGGTGGTCAGTGCGGACAGTTCATGTGCCGGAGACACTGATGATTGCGATGATACCGAAGGAAAGAAGGAGCGTAGAGAAAAATCATGCTCTGACAAGGTCACGGCTTTCAGGAATTGCCCCAATCCGTTCAATCCTGCGACGATGATCTCGTTTACCCTTCCAGCCTCTTCGCACGTGAATCTCAGCATCTACGACGTCAGCGGAAGGCTTGTCAGCACCCTCGTCGATCATACGATGAATGAAGGGACGCATGACATAACATGGAACGGCAGGGGCGTAAACGGGGTACAGGCTGCTTCGGGGATCTACTTCTACAGGCTCAGAACGGACAGGGAGATCCTGACGCGGAAGATGATCCTCCTGCGGTGATATGGATCCGGCTGATGTTAACTGACCCATCAGGCAGCGTCCCGGTAACGGGGCGCTGCTTTCATTAAAATATTCCCAGAAAAACATTGAAAAAATCCCGGATTCAGGTGAGAATACGGCCTTCACGTATTTCCACAAGCGGCTTATATCCGGCCCTCAGGCCGGAAATCTATTGTTGAGGAGGGTTTATGCATCAGGCAGAGGCAGCAGCGTTTCTTAATCAGAAGGGCGGAGTAGGCAAGACCACGTCGGTCGTCAATGTCGGCGCGGGATTGTCCATTCTCGGCAAAAAGGTTCTTATCGTCGACCTTGACCCGCAGGGGCACCTGACGGGTTTTCTCGGCATCGATCCGGACGAGATCGACTACACGATATACGACGTGATGAGGGGGAGAGTCCATCCGCGCGAGGCGATCATCACGAGGCCCCTGAGGGCGCGCATCTACATCGGCGGCAGCGAATCGCAGCTTTCGATGTCGGTGATCCCCGCTGCTCTCGATTTGTCGGACGCCGATACGACATTCGCCAATACCTTCGAGCGCGAGCACCTGCTCAAGCGGGCCATCGCGAGGATCAACGGCGACTACGATTACATCCTCTTCGACTGCCCGCCGAGTCTCGGGCTGATCACGGTCAACGCGCTCGTTGCTTCGAATAAGGTCTTTATCCCCATCCAGACCGAGTTTCTTGCGCTCAAGAGCCTCGAGAGCCTGATGGAGAAGATCGAATCGGTGATGGCCGAACTTAATCCCGACCTGACGATCGGCGGCCTCATCGCGACTCGTTATGATGGACGGAAGGTGCTGAGCCGCACCGTCGTCGAGGCGTTGAAGGAGCAGTACGGTGCTCTGCTTCTCGACACTGTTATCAGGGAGAATATCGTTCTGGCCGAGTCGCCGAGGTTCGGGAAGGATGTCTTCAGCTACCGCCCGAGAAGTTACGGGATGGAGGACTATCTCAATCTCTCGCTCGAGATCATGGGCAGGATAGCTGCGGCGAATACCCTCTTCTCGGTCGAGCGAGGCGTTATTAAAAGTAATGTCGACGACGCCGTTTCCGATATAGCAGGTGTCGTCAGCAACAATTGATTGGAATCAATCCTGCGGATTCCGCGAAAAGGGGCATGCGCTGAGCGCATGCCCCTTTTCACGTAACCTGCAGGATTGATTCCAATCAATTGTTGCT
>DAOVNN010000150.1 GCA_030630165.1 Candidatus Krumholzibacteriota bacterium | reverse complement strand
TATACTCCCGCAAGCTCCACTTAGTTTCTCCAGGAGGTGGCAATGCGAGTCAAAACCATTCATTTCACGGCGTTACTGCTCTTTTCCACAATTATTGTCGCTGGTTCAGGGTGTGATGATACCCTCGACTTCGCCAACACTCCTCCGAGCGGGCTGTCGATAAGCAGGGATATATGCTATCTGGGTCCAAGCGATATCGTCACGCTTACCGGCGAAGCGACCGACAACGACGGTGATGAGATAAGCTACAGGTGGACAGCCGGGGAAGGTACTCTCTCCCCCGCCGACGGCAAGGGCCAGGTCGTCACATGGCGTGCGCCAGACAATCACGGCACATACAGGGTGACACTCAGGGTGACCGACAGCCTCGATGAAACGGCCAGGGGGATCGATCTCGACGTCGGAAGAAACCTTGAAGTCCTTCACGAGGGCGGGGTGCTCGATCAGACCGATTATCCCTACATCGTACCGAACAGCCTGCCGATACTGATCGGCGAGATCATATCTGTCACGATCGAAGCGGGCGTGACGATCGTGTTCAACGAAGAAACCGGCGGATTCCAGGTCGAAGGCACGCTCAATATCAACGGTACGGCGGATAACAGGGTCGCGATGATCCCGAACTCGTGTCCCGGCGAAGAACTCAGGTGGAAAGGGATCAAGATGATGGGCGACATGGCGGCCGGCACGTGGAGCCATGTCACGCTGACGTCGACGGTGAACGGATTAGATATGGAGGATGGGGCTATTCTGACAGCCGATAATCTTATCTTCGACCAGGCAAGGCATAATGCGATATCAGTTAAAACAGGCAGTAGCCTTAACATTATTGATTCGAGGATCTGGGAAAACGGAGACGGGATTTACGTTCTTAACTCGGCGCTGGATATACGAAACAGCTCGATTAGATACAATGGTAATTACGGGTTCAACATAGTGACTAACACGGGGCCGACGGACGTTACCATCCTGGACTGCACTATCGCGAACAACGCGGTGTACGGATTTCTTCTCGGGATCGAAGCAAAGCCGGTTGTCCACAACTGCTCGATGTTCATCAACGGGCAGCTGCCGAATATCAAGACGGTAGTCTTTTCTTCAAGCTATACCAACACCGATGACGTTGACATGACCGGGAACTGGTGGGGAGGCGCGACGTCGACAGACATACAGCTGCAGATTATAAGGGAAGGGACAAACGGGATAGTCGACTATTCGAACTGGCTCACGGAAGAGCCCTGAAAAACTGAATGTGAAGAATAGAATTGGAGGGGAATGGGAAAGATCATAGCGATCGCGAACCAGAAGGGCGGCGTCGGAAAGACGACGACGGCGGTGAATCTCAGTGCCAGCCTCGGGGTTGCCGAGAAGAAGGTGCTGCTGGTCGACGCGGATCCCCAGGCAAACGCGAGCAGCGGACTCGGGGTAAGGCTCTCCGAGGAAGAAGCCACGATCTATGAGGTCCTCATAGGGGATGCCCGGGCGAAGGATATAATCCGCAGCGCCGGGCTTATCGACCTGCTCCCGTCCCATCCGAAACTGAGCGGTGCGGAGATCGAGCTCGTCTCTCAGATAGCGAGGGAGCACAAACTCAAGACCGCACTCTCCGGAGTGGCTGGCGACTACGACTTTGTCATCATCGACTGTCCGCCCAGCCTCGGCCTGATAACGCTCAACACACTGACAGCTGCCGATTCGATCCTCATACCGATACAGTGTGAATATTACGCGCTCGAGGGGCTGAGCCAGCTCCTCGGCACGATCAGGATGGTGCAGAAGCACCTCAATCCTGATCTCAGAATAGAAGGCGTTCTGCTGACGATGTTCGACAAGCGGCTCAGGCTTGCCAGTCAAGTCGCCGACGAAGCGATCTCCTACTTCGGCGAAAAGGTATACGACAATATAATACCGAGGAATGTCAGGCTCAGCGAGTGTCCGAGCTTCGGAAAGCCCGTGATCCTCTACGACGTTCAGAGCAAGGGAGCGAAGAGCTACCTCAAGCTGGCCATCGAGGTCATTGAGAAACAGGAAGGGTATCACGAGGAGAAGCGTTCAAGGCGGGGCCGCCCGAGGAAAGAAGTAATAGCGGGGGGAGGAGCCTGATATGAAAAAGGAAGTCCTGGGGAGGGGGCTGGAGGCACTTCTTTCGGCTGACCTGAAGGAAAGCGTCTCGGAGACCGAGAGGGTCAAAGAGCTTGACATCGAAAGCATCGAAGCCAATCCTCACCAGCCGCGCGAGCATTTCAATGACGAACATCTCGGTGAGCTCGCCGAGTCGATAAAGAAACACGGCGTACTTCAGCCCGTCGTCGTGCGCCGGGCGGGCGACAGATATCAGCTCGTCATCGGCGAGCGGAGGCTGCGCGCCTCGAAGATGGCCGGAAGGCCGACTATCCCCGCCATAGTGAGGGATATCGATGATGACGACTCTCTCAAGTTCGCCCTGCTGGAGAACCTCCAGCGGGAGGACCTTACGCCGGTCGAGGAGGCCCGGGGATATGCCGCCCTCAGGGATGAGTTTGGAATCACCGTAAAAGAGGTCGCCGGGATGCTCGGTAAGGACAGGAGCACGGTGGCCAATACGCTCAGGCTGCTGAAGCTGCCCGTGCGGGTGATAGAGATGCTCGAGCAGGGAAAGCTGACCGCGGGCCACGCCAGGGCCATTCTCTCGATCGAGGGCGAGGCCGGGCAGATCGAATGGGCCGAAAGAGTTGTTTTGCAGGGATTCACAGTTCGCGAAATCGAGGAGGCCGCACCGGCGAAGAAAGCGCGGAAGAAAAGACGCAGACAGGCTGACCCGCAGATCGCCGCCGTAGAGGAGCGCGCCGAACTGAGATTCGGGACAAGGGTAAAGATAACGCCGAGACGCAGGGGCGGCGTGATTTCGATAGAATATTATTCGACCGAGGAACTGGAAGCGATTCTCGAGAAGATGGGGGTGGATACGGAGATGTAGGGCCGCAGAGGCCATGATCCGCAGACGGGAATGGATAAGGATACATTTACTGTCATTGTCGTTCCGCACGATCCGCAGAAGACGCGGAACTACGAGATCTCCTACCGGCTCTTCCATGTGCTCGTCGCCTTCGTGTGCATCGGTCTGGTGGCGATGGTAGTCTTCGTCGCTACTTACGGCAAGCTGCTGCTGAAGGCGAGGGAATCGCTCGTTCTGGCCGGACAGGTAGAGGACCTGACCAGGAGGAACGAGCGGATCGGCGAGGTCGTTCGTAACCTTTCAGAGCTCCATGCAATGGATCTGAAGGTAAGGCAGATGCTCGGGGTCGATATAGCGGGGGAAGACAGCCTTGCCATATACAGGTCGCAGGAGAGCGACGGGCTGACAGACAGGGAAGTGCAGAGCGGCAAGGAGCAGATGCTGAGGTCGATTCCCTGTTTCTGGCCCGTACGCGGATATATAACGAAGTCGTACAACGTGTCCGGCGGGGCGGGAGACCCCGATCACCACCCCGGTATCGACATCGGCGTGGAACGAGGAACGCCTGTCAGGTCGGCGGCTTCGGGCTATATCGTCGAGGCAGGCTGGGACGATGCGTACGGGTACTATGTGCTCATGGATCACGGCTACGGCATAAAAACCCTTTACGGGCACAATGACAGACTGGTAGTAATGAGGGGCGAAAGAGTCGGCAGGGGGCAGACGATAGCTTATTCCGGCAACACCGGAAGAAGCACCGCGCCTCATCTGCACTTCGAGGTGACGCAGGACAACGTTCATGTCGATCCGTTGAAGTATCTGTTGAAATAAAGGCGGATTGTAATGGGAAAGACAGCAAAGAAGGGGCTCGCAATGTTCGGGAAAGAAGGTGAAAGCATGGCTGACGAGGGAAAGATGAATTCGATTATCGGCAAGGGATGCAAGGTAAACGGGACGATAGACGTCCAGGACGGGACCCTCCGGATCGATGGTGACTTCGAGGGAAACGTCAACTGCCCGGGTGGTACACTGGTGATCGGCAAGGGCGGAAAGGTCAAGGCCGATATCAAGGTCTCGAATGCGGTCGTCGGCGGAACGGTCAACGGTAACATCGATGCGAAAGAGAAGATCGAGCTTCAGGCCGGATCGCGTCTCGAAGGAGACATCAAGACGAGAAGACTCGTCATCGATGAAGGCGTGTTCTTCGAGGGCTCGTGCAAGATGAGCCCGGACGGCAAGCCGATGGCTTCCGCGGTTACTCCGCCCGAGGTCAAGAAGGAAGAGAAGGAAAAGACCGGCGCCTGGAACAAGTAACAGCCGGGCAGCCACAGACAGACGCCGTTTCATATAAAACCGGACGGGTGCGGTCCGCCCGGAACGGCGCGGATATATATATGAAGAGGGGGCGCACGAGGCGCCCCCTCTTTGTGTTGTCAGTGGCCCGCGTCTACTTTACTTCGACCTTGATCTCTTTCGGCTTCTGCGGCTCGACCTTGGGAAGGGCAAGCTTCAGTATGCCGTCCTTGTATTCAGCCTCGATATCATCGCTCTTCACGTTCTCCGGGAGAGTGAATGCCCTCTGGAAGGTGCCGTAGCTTCTCTCGCAGATGTGATAGCTGGCGTCCTCTTCTTCCTTCTCGAACCTTCGCTCGCCCTTGATCGTCAGGACGTTGTCCTGGACCTCGATATCGATATCTTCCTTCTTCATGCCGGGGACTTCCGCGGTGATCTCGAACCTGTCCTCCTGCTCCTCGACATTGACCCTCGGGGTCCAGTCGAAATTCTGGAGATCCATCCTTCTGCGGTTCACACCGAAGAAATCGTCGAACATCTTCTCGAAGTGATTGTGATTAACGGGAAGTCCTGCTCCCGGCCTCCATTTTACCAGTCTCATCTCAATACCTCCTGTGCTGCTTTCAGATCGTTCATCCGGGTTCGTCTGCTGATCAGACAATACGCATCTTGTGTGCCAGAACTGCCTGCCACAAGATAACCACATATATTATAAGCTGTTATACATGTGCCACATCCCCGCAGAGAGGGGGCTCACGGCAATCGAGGGGCTCCGGCATGACAAAACACTGCCAGAACGCATCGGCTGACAGCGCCACAACTGCCATCGTGGCAGCATGCTCCCGCATCAGTGGGCCCGAAAGCGACCGACGACCCCCCGCTCAGCGGGGGCGACACCCGCAAAGGCTGAAAAACAATGGAACATATATCGTTTATACCGTATAAAGTAATACTGACCATTGATAGAGTACGCTTATATGATCTGGCACCGTCCGGGCGGGCCAACCATTGACGGCGGCCCGAGGCCGCCTGTAAGGAGGAAAGATGAGAAGCACCGCCCCGGTCCTCTTTCTGGTCGCCATGCTCACCCTTTCGGGATGTTCCACGGAGGGAACGAAGCAGTACACCATAGAACAGTTCATGAACACGCTATCCGTCTCGGGCGGATCGTTCTCGCATGACGAGACGAAGCTGCTGGTCACCACCGACGGGACCGGAATAAGGAATGCCTGGTCGATCCCTGTCGCGGGCGGCGAGATGGATCAGCTGACATACTCGAACGACAACTCAATCTTCGCGCTCTCATACTTTCCGGAAGACAACAGGTTCCTCTGCCTCGCCGATCGCGAGGGGAACGAACTCTATCATATCTTTCTCTATGACCTCGACGGGACCGTCACTGACCTGACGCCGTACTCCGGAGCACGGGCGGTCTTCTACGGGTGGACGCACAAGATGGACTCGTTCCTCTTCGGTTCGAACAGGAGGGACGCAAAATACATGGACGTCTACCTGATGGACATCAAGACGCTGTCGGCGAAGATGATCTTTCTCAACGACGCCGGCTACAACTTCGGCTGGATGTCGAACGACATGCGGTACATGTCGATGTCGAAGACGAACACCACTCACGATTCGGACATGTTTCTCTACGATCGCGAGGTGGGCGAAGTCAGGCACCTTACTCCTCACGATGGAGACGTCAATTTCCAGCCGATGGATTTCAGCTCCGACTCGCGCTATCTCTACTACCTCACCGACGAGGGTGCGGAGTTCACCTATCTCCGCCGGTACGACATCACAAGCGGCGGGAGCGAAACGGCCGAGACTGCCGACTGGGATATCAGCTACGCCTATTTCTCGTACAACGGCCGCTACAGGGTGACGGCGATCAACAACGACGCGAGCACGGAGTTCAGGATCTTCGACATGGAGACCGACAGCCTGGTGGAGCTGCCGGAGCTTCCCGACGGAGTCATAACGTCGGTCGGGATCTCGAGGAGCGAGAAGCTGATGCGCTTCTACGTGAACGGTTCACGTTCTCCCAATAATCTGTACATCTTCGATTTCGAAACGGGCAGGTATAACAGGATCACCGATACCCTCAACCCGGAGATCGATCCGGACCACCTCGTCGAGGCCGAGGTCGTAAGGTATAAATCTTTCGACGGGCTCGAAATACCGGCGATCTATTACAGGCCCTGCTGTGCCGGGCCGAATGCGAAGGCCCCCGCGGTGGTATGGGTGCATGGAGGACCGGGCGGGCAGGCGCGCGTAGGCTACAGCTCGTTCGTCCAGTATCTCGTCAACAAGGGATACGCCGTCCTGGCCGTCAACAACCGGGGCAGCCACGGATACGGCAAGAGGTTCTACAGCCTCGACGACATGAGGCACGGCGAGGACGATCTGAAGGACTGCATCGAGGGAAAGGCCTGGATGGCCTCGACCGGGTTCATCGATTCCGACAGGGTCGCGATCGCCGGCGGAAGTTACGGCGGCTACATCGCCCTGGCGGCGCTGACATTCACGCCCGAGGAGTTTGCCGCAGGCGTAGATATCTTCGGGATATCGAACTGGGTCCGCACTCTCGAGAGCATCCCGTCATGGTGGGAGAATTACAGGAAAGCGCTCTACAAGGAACTTGGCGATCCCCGGACGGACCGCGCATATCTCACGAAGATCTCACCGCTGTTCCACGCGGATAATATCGTACGGCCGCTGATGGTCCTGCAGGGCGCGAACGACCCGAGGGTATTGAAGGTCGAGTCAGACGAGATCGTCGAAGCGGCGAGAAAAAACGGCGTCGAAGTGGAATATCTCGTCTTCGAAGACGAGGGACAC
>DAOVNN010000289.1 GCA_030630165.1 Candidatus Krumholzibacteriota bacterium | reverse complement strand
GCGTCTCCATCGGCGAGGAAGATCCTTCGGGCGTCAGGATATGCGGCGGCGGCATTATATATATCCTCGAAAAAACGCTCCTCCTGCTTGACATGGAACTTTTTATCTTTATACATGTAACAGAAGCGGCAGCCGTTGTGCGAACACCCCAGCGTTGCCTGTAGAATCAGCGAGCGGGCCTCACTGGGAGGCCTGTAGAGAGGAATGTCGTATTCGATTGGCATAATAGCTGTCAAAAATTATTTACAAATATTTCTTTATTATTCTTGTAGGCAATGATACTGTTTAGTTGATTATAGTTCCAAATAGTGACCCGGACAAGTCTCAATGCGATTTCGGGCTCACGGGAAAGGCGATTATGATCGTCGGAGTGGGGATCGACTCGGTTTCGATCAGCCGTATCGCCCGGTTGATCGAGAAGTACGGACAGAAGTTTCTGGCAAAGATCTTCACGGAAGACGAGATCGCGGAGGGTCTCGGGCGCGGGGACAGCGCCCAGTACTTCGCGGCAAGGTTCGCCGCGAGAGAAGCCTTTTTCAAGGCGCTCGGTACCGGCTGGGGGAGGGGGATCTCGCTCAAGGAGGTCAGTGTGAAAAGGGAAGATTCCGGACGACCGCAACTGTCTCTATCGAGAAGGGCAAGAGAGGCCGCCGAATCCCTCGGAGCATCGATCGCACACATCAGCCTGTCGCACGAAGCTGGCACAGCACAGGCAATCGTCATACTGGAAGGAGGCCAGAAATGAATGAAGTACCGAAGAGCATGATCGGGGTCAGCGGCAAGCTGTTCGTAAACTCCCTGCTCCTTCGCGAGGGCATCCCATGCCAGCTCGGCAAGAACGGGTTTGATCTCGTCGTCAACCTGACAAGGCCGAAAAGGAAATGGACGGTCCTCGTCACGACTAATTTGCGTCCGAAGAAGGCCGGCGGAAAGGGCAAGATGGCTCTCGACTGGTGGGTTGCCATAGACAACCCGGCCGATTTCGTGGCATGCGTGGATCTCAGCACCTTGAGGATATGGATATTTTCACGCGCCGAATTCGAAAAACTCTCGCAGCAGAAGGCGGGCGGCAAGTATCATCTATACATGTATACGAAAAAGGCGGTCGCGCTCAGAGGCAAGAAGAGCATGAAGTTCGACTACGAGTTCGAGAGTTACCGGATGGAGAACAGGATCCACAGGGGAGTCTTCGAGAAGTAGCCGCACGGCCGCGCCACATCTTCTTGATGGGAAATGTTCTGCCGCAATGGCCCTTGTTAACGAATTTGGATGGTCCGTATCCAGAGAGTCGATGTTCGACTCCTGTCTGAGGCGGTACTATTTCCACTACTATCTCAGCTGGGGGGGCTGGCAGCGACAGGCCCCCAGGATTGCCAGGGAGGCTTTCAGGCTCAAGCGCCTGACCTCCCTTCCCCTGTGGCGGGGCCAGCTCGTCCATTACATCACGACAAAGGTGCTTGCCTCCCTGAGGGCCAAGGGCAGAATACCCGCCTTCGAGGATGTGAGCCGCTATACCCTCGAGCGTTTCGAGACCCAGCTTGAGTTTTCGAGTTCGAAGAAATATCTCACGGAGCCGAAGAAGAAGGGCGGCAGACTGAACATCGACTGGCTTGCCCTCTTCGAACACGAGTACGGCCGGCCGTTTCCTCCCGAGAAACTGCAGAAAACGAGGAATGAATGCCTCACAGCGATGAAGGGGCTGCTCGAAAGCGAGATCCTCGCCACGATCGCCGAAACGGATCCGGACAGCTGGGCGATAGAGAATATCGACCTGGCCGAGTTCGCCCAGGTCTTCGACTTCGAGGGAGCGAAGGTATTCGCCAAGACCGATTTCATGTACCGCGGCACCGACGGATCATTCAACATCGTCGACTGGAAGACTTTCAGCGCCAGGAGCAGCGGGAAAGGCAATACAGGAAAGGCCCGCGTACAGCTCGGCGTCTACGGATATTACGCGGCATCGATCCTCGGCGAACCGCTCGACAGGATAAGGCTGCTCGAGGTGAATCTTCTCGACGGCGGCGCGACCGTCGAGTACAGTATCTCGAGCGATGATCTCGATGAGTTCTACCGGCACATCCACGGCGGTATCGACAAACTCTCATCGGTACTGATCAAGGGAGACATCGCCCGTAACGAGGCGGGTCCTCCCGACCTCTTTCCGAAGGTAGACAACGGACTGTGCAGGTACTGCAACTTCTACCGCATTTGCAAGGACGAGAATAACCCGGACAGGCTGCCATGACAACAAACACCATAAGATGGATGAACTTCTCCGCGAGAGTAATAAGCGGTCTGTGGGCGGGATTCTGGATATTCTTCGCCGTCGCGTCCTCGGCGGCTGACTTCAATTGGCGGGGAAGCGCCTCCCTCGGCGGGCTGCTCATCCCACTGTCGTTTACGATCGCACTTCTCCTGCTCGCATTTACAGCATGGAAATGGGTGAAGGTCGGCCGGATCGTCCTCCCTCTCGCGGGAGTGGCCATATTTATCGCCTACCCGATCATGGCGAAAAACTTTACGGCCTCGACAAAGGCGTTCGTCATCACTGCGCTCGGCCTTCCTCCCTTGTCGGCTGGAGTGCTTCTGATCGCCGCGTGGCGACTTGAGAGGACGGTAAATGAAAGAACCGGATAACATGGATCAGGAACGGTCGGGCGGCGGCTCAGGACTTAATCTCTTCTGGGGGGGCATATTCACCGCACTCGCTTTCGTCGAACTGAACCGGGGCATGTACGTCATCGCCGGTGTACCGGTCTGGGCCATCTGCCTCTTCATTATCGGGATCGCCAATTTCCTCAAATTTCCTAAGATCACTCTCGCCGTCGCAGGCAGCAAGGACCGCCTGCCGCTGGTCGAAAGGATCGCGAACATCCTTAATATCGCCGGACTGGCCGTACTGGTGGTATCAATAGCGGTTGCCTACCTCGGATAGCGTGTGCCGGGGAAAAATATATCCGATTATTGAGGGTAGTGCTTGAACTTGGGCGCTGCCCTTACTATTTTTGCCCAGTGGGGGTGCTTTGTCCCTTGAACCGTGCCCCTCATGATGTTATAAGACACATCACCTGTTAAAAAATTCCACCAGGAGGTCATTGTGGCGATAGCTTTAGACGGGTCAGGACTGACAGTCGAAAAAGTCGTCCGGATAGCCAGACACGGAGAAGAGGTCGAGATCCCCGAGCATGCCATCGCGGCCATAAAAAAATGCCGCGCGATGCTCGAGAAAAAGATCGATGCTCACGAGATAATGTACGGCGTCAACACCGGGATAGGTGAGTTCTCTGAAGTGGTGCTCGACGACGACCAGATCCAGGATTTCCAGAAATATCTGATATACAACCATGCGGCCGGGATCGGCGATCCAGCTCCCATCGAGTATATCCGCGGAGCGATGGTCGGAAGGATCAACGTCCTCGCGCACGGCAATTCCGGTTGCCGCCCCGAGATTCCGCTGACTCTGGCAGCGATGCTCAACAAGGGCGTCACGCCGTTCGTCTGTCAGAAAGGTTCAGTAGGAGCGTGCGGCGACCTCGCCCCCATGTCGCAGATAGCGCTGCTGATGCTCGGCGAAGGCAAAGCGTATTACAAGGGAGAGCTGCTCGACGGGAAAGTGGCGCTGGACAAGACCGGTATCCCCGTGCCGGGTCTGATGGCGCGCGACGGCCTCGCCACGATCAACGGTTCAAACCTCCTGACTGCGATGAGCGCTATCATGCTGTACGACACTGAAAGATGGCTGCGTCAGGCTGAGATAGCAGCGGCGATGTCGCTCGAAGCGCTGATGGCCAACATGAAGCCGTACAGCCCCCAGCTGCACGAGATCCGCGGGTTCAAGGGCGCCCAGCGCACAGCCGCGGCG
>DAOVNN010000291.1 GCA_030630165.1 Candidatus Krumholzibacteriota bacterium | reverse complement strand
GGCATGATGCCGTTCTGTATCTTCTCTATTCTCTCTCTGTCGATATCGACACAGATTACTTCATTTCCAAAATCAGCCAGGCAGGCACCGCTTACCAATCCGACGTATCCGGTCCCGACCATGCAGATCTTCGGCATCTTGTTCTCCTTGTTTCAATCGTCCGCACTATGCGAACAGGGTATTATCCGTTTAACGCGGCCTTCACTGAGGCCTCCCACCACATAAAGAGGTCGTCGAGCATCTTACCCCTTCCTGTGACGGCAGACCAGCCGCAATCTTCAATAAGTCTTCCGTTGTCTCCCGTCAGTACAGGAACATCCGCCGGCCTGAAAAGCTGCGGATCGGGCTCCACCCTGACATCCCTTCCTGTCAGCGCCGTCAGGTGCTCTACCGCGTCAGACAGTGCCAGACCGCTGCCGGAACAGACATTGTATGTCGTTCCCGGTTTCCCATTTTCCGCGAGCAGGACGTACGCTTCAACGACGTCTCTCACATCGAGAAAATCACGCGTAACTTCCAGATTGCCTGTACGGAGTACCGGCTCCCTTATTCCTGCCTTTATCTCGGCACACTGCATGGCGAAAGACGGCAGCACGAAGGTCGTCGTCTGTCCAGGTCCGGTATGGCTGAAGCTCCTCGTCGCTACTACCTCGATACCGAACGCGCGGCAGTACTGCATCACGAGCAAGTTCTGCGCTGCCTTGCTTGTCGCGTACGGACTTACCGGCTCAATCGGAGAACTCTCCAGCAGCGGCATCTCGTCCAGTGCGCGCCTTCCATACTCCTCGGCGGACCCTGTCACGATGACTCTCGCTTTTCCGCCCCTGCGGACCGCCTCGAGAAGATTAAGCGTCCCCATCACATTCGTCCGCATCGTCCCGCCCGGATCCCCGAAAGACCTGGCGGCCGAGCTCTGGGCTGCGAGATGGAAGATCACGTCCGGCCCCCATTCGGAGACAGATCGTTCCAAGGCGTCGGCATCGAGCAGGTCACACTGCCTTATCTCGGCCCCTTCTTCGGGGAAAAGCGGCGGAAACATCTGTCCGTCGATCTCAAACGAGCCAGAGGTTAAACCGGAGCCTGTACCGTCGATTGTTTTTGCGACAATCGCATCCAGACCGAGGACTTCCGCCCCGCCTGCGACGAGCCGCGAGACCAGATAGCCCCCAACGAATCCGGATGCACCTGTGACTAGCGCTTTCATAATCTGTTGTTCCGTCCGGCGATCAGCGCCGGTTCGGACAGGTCCTCCAGAATTCGAGAAGATCGGCCATTGTCTTTTCCATCGGGATCTCGGGCTTCCAGCCCGTATCGCCTGTGAACAGACTGTTGTCGCCCTGAAGAAGCGGCACGTCGCTCGGTCTCAGCCTTCCCTTGTCGGTCCTCACCTCTACCTTGACCCCGCTGATATCTATCAGCATGTCGAGGATCTCCCTGATGCTGAAACGCGTGCCGGTACAGATATTGTATGCGGTGCCCGGTTTCCCTTTTTCCAGGGCCAGCCAGTAGGCACGGACCATATCCCTTACGTCCGTGAAGTCCCTGCGTGCGTCGAGGTTCCCCACTTCCATGTAAGGTTCGCGGATGCCCTTTTCGATATCGACTATCTGCTTGGCAAAATCGCTGCAGACAAATACCGGCCCCCGTCTCGGTCCTGTATGGTTGAATCCGCGAGTGCGGACGATTTTCATTCCGTAACTCATGAAGTACTGGTAACCGAGCATGTCCTGCCCGACCTTGCTGACGCCGTATGGGCTGAGCGGCCTGAGCGGATTCGATTCCTTGATAGGCGTTTCGTCAGGATAGACCATCCCGTACTCCTCGCTCGAGCAGGCGATCTGAATCGAGCAGTCTATGTCGAGTTTGCGGACAGACTCGAAGACATTGACCTGGCCGATGACGTTCGTCATGAGCGATTCGGTCGGCGCCTTCCAGGAAGTCGGCACGAAACTCTGCGCCGCCAGGTGGAATATCCTGTCAGGACGTATCTCCTCGATCACGTCGCGCGTGGACGAAGCGTCCCTCAGGTCGCATTCGAGCAGGTTGAGCCTGTCCCAGATATGTTCGATGTTCTCCGTACGGCTCCTCCAGCGGATGATCCCGTAGACTTCGACATCCTTCATCGTAAGACACAGGTCGGCGAGATGGCTCCCCGCAAAACCCGTTATCCCCGTTATAAGTACTCGCATCTGGCAGCCCTTTCCTGCGCCTCCGCGGGGCGCATGAGGAGAACGTAATTACCATATAGAACAATAATTATATCAGACGCCGGCCCTCATCGCAAACCGAAAGGGTACACGGGAAACAGCTTCCGGAACAGTCTTTCACGAAATACCGGGTCCGACCGCTACAGAATGACGTGATGAACGTATCTATATACGAGGTAAAGGGCCAGATAAGCCGATGCTGTCGCCGCGACCGTAAATGGCAGACCGATCCGGATAAAGCCCCAGAACGATACCGGCTTCCCTTCCTTTTCCAGGATACCCATTGCCGTCACGTTGGCCGCCGCTCCGATCGGTGTGACGTTGCCGCCCATGCATGAGCCGATAAGAAGTCCGAGGATAAGAAGCGCCTTGCCTCCCTCGCCGAACGAGTCGCCGAAGGTAGCAACGATAGGCAGCATCGCCGCGATATATGGCACATTATCTATAAATGCGGATATCATGACCGATATCCAGACTACTATGGAAAGTATGACAAACGGGTTTTCACCCCTCAGTCCATCGAGATGATCTACAACCACATTGATCACACTGATTTCTTCACCATCAGGATTTCGATATCCCTTCGCCAGCATGTATACGAGAATGAATATCGCCATTAGAAATAGTGTCGTTCTCCAGTGAAAATTCCATTTGTGACGTTCCCTGCCCTTTCTGGCCGTGATGCTGTACCATATGAATCCGACCAGCGCCGTTGCCAGGCAGATGACGCCTGCCAGCCACTTCATCTCTTTATCGAACATCGGTGAGAGTGAGAGAAGCACTACCATCAGGATGATCAGCCAGAACGGCACCCATGAACGTATCTTCGCGACTTCGATCTTTTCCGGTTTCTGCCTGTATTCCCTGATATACAACCACAGCACGGCGAAACCGACGACAGCCCCCAGCTGGACGAACCAGAATATACCGAGTCTTCCGTCATCCCAGAAGAAGTTCAGAAAGCTCATCGTCTCCTGGGCGGCGAGCAGCATACTCGGGATATCGCCGATAAGGATCGCCATGCCCTGGAGGTTGGAAGAAACGGCGAGTCCGATTATCACCGGTATCGGCGAGACCCCCGCCTTGCGGGTAAGCTGGAGCGCGATCGGGGCCACGATCAGAACGGTGACGACATTGTCGATAAAAACGGAGATAAAGGAAGCAAAGACAATGACAAGCATCAGTGCCACAGAGAGATTCTTCGATCTGTTGATCAGCTTGTCGGAAATCGTCTCCGGCATCCGGGAGTAAACGAAGAGCTCGGCAAGAATCACCGAACCGAAGAATATCCCGATGAAATTCCACCTGATCGCTTTCTGCAGGACTTCAACCGGCCCCATCAATCTCTTGACTATCTTACTCCTGTAGAGTATATTGAAAAAGAACTCAATAAAATCAGGAGCCCAGTGTTACCTATGTGGTCAGCCCGCACATTTGCTTGACAATACCTAAATAATCTGATATACTATGCTTGCAGGCTAAAAAAAGCATCTTTTTTTAATAATTGGAGAGTATTAGAATGGTAAAATGAGTTTTGTGACTCATTGACTTTTCGTCTATGAGGAGTAACCGATGACCTATTCCCGACTATTTATAGAACAAAGAAAAGAGTTGATTCTATAACTATATCAAGGGAATAGGTTTTTT
>DAOVNN010000251.1 GCA_030630165.1 Candidatus Krumholzibacteriota bacterium | reverse complement strand
GTCCCGATTCGGCGCGTACATAAGTCTCACCGGCGGGTATCTTCCAGTGCAGGGGATTGGGCAGCTTCGTTCTGACCGGCCCGTCCGGCATCATATTCAGTATCTGCCTGACGAGATCGCAGGCCATGAGGATCTCATCGCGGCGAAGCAGCGATCGGCCGTACACGTCGGAGAGGTTGCCGGTTATAGTGTCGAAGTCGAGCTGGTCATAGACGAGGTAGGGGTAGTCCTTCCGGACGTCCCTGGTGCCGCCCGCGCAGCGCGCGTTGGTTCCTACTATACCGAACGGATCGATCCAGTCATTTTGTATGATCCCGAGTCCATTTGTCCTCGCTATTATAACGGTGTTGTCGAAAAGCACCTTCTGGACGTCGTCCATAAGCTTCTCTATCTTTCTGAGCACCGCTTCCGTCTTTTCCGCGAAGCCGGGGGTGAGGTCGTGCCTCACGCCTCCTGGCAGTATGTACATGTGATAGACCCTGTGTCCCGCGAGCTCTTCGAAGAGGTCGAGCACATAGTCGCGGTGAACAATGCACCACTGACCTATCGTGCCGAGGCCGAAGGAGCCTGCCTGTCCGCCCAGCCCCATTGTCAGGAAGGCGATCCTCGCAAGCTCGAGCGTCAATGCGCGGATCCATTTCGCCCTTTCGGGGATCTCTACCCCGGCAAGCTCCTCGGTGGCGGATGCGAAGAGGTACTCGTTGCAGTCCGGCTCGGGAACGCAGATGCGGCATACGATCGGGAAGCAGTTCATGTACTTCCTTCGCTCCATCAGTTTCTCGAATCCCCTGTGCAGGTATCCGACATGGACCTTGCAGTCGATGACGATGTCGCCCTCGACAACGAGCTCGAGCGCCATGTTGCCCGTGACGCCGGGATGCTGGGGCCCCTGCCAGATCTTCAGGTACTTCTCCGACTCGAGGTCGTACTGCGGACGCTCAGCCCAGTAGGGGTACCAGGGATCCTTATGTCCATTGGCGCCGGTCATTCTCTGTCCTTTGTCTTGTTTTCTTTATCGCCATATCCCGACCGCGCGAGGTCCTTGATGCCCAGCTTCACACCGGCATCGAGAGGATAGGAGCGTTCTTCCATCTCGGTCGCCGGGTCGCTCGTCGAACGCCCCTCGCGGGGGTAATATGTGCGCTCGGCATACTCGAGCGTATCGAAGTCCCGTCTCATCGGCGGGATGTCGTCCCACCCTTCAAGGATCATCGGTTCGTCGACGCCGGGGCTTCCCGGGAATTTGATCCCGAACATCTCGTGAAGCTCCCGCTGATAGACTCTCACGACCGCCCAGAGATGATGCATACTTTCCATCTCGGCATCGTCGCGGCCGATCTCTACGCAGATACCAATATCCAGGTATGCGACGGGATCATTGAGAAGGTAGATCAGTTCGAAGACCCCGTCCTCGATCCGGTCGATGCAGGATATCATCACGAGATGGGTGAATTCCCCGTGATCGCGCATCCATGTGACCGCCTCGACGGCCCTGTCTGCCGGCACGGTGATGAAGCTCAGATCGACGCGGCGCGCGCGTGGCTCCGATGCATCGAATCTGTCTTTCAGTATCTTCAGTATTTCTTCCATATCGATTACCAGTTGTACTCCGGCATGTTCCAGTCCTTGATGATCCTTCGCTGATTGCGCTTGTACCATTCGAAGTTTTTCGCGTACTCGTTCGCGCCCTCGGCCTTGCCTTCCATGATGAGTTTCTTGATACGCCTGAACCCGGCTATCAGTGATTCGGGCCTGGGCATGCATCCGGCGACATAGGCGTCGACCGGTATATAGTGATCGAGTCTCTTGACCGTATTGTAACTGTCATAGTACATCCCGCCGTTGACGGTGCAGCTTCCCAGTCCCATAACGAACTTCGGGTTCTGCATCTGTTCGTAGCTTCGTACGATCCTCTTCATCGTCTTTACAGACGCGTATCCGCCGATGATAAAGAGGCTGGACATCCTCGGGGTCGGCCTCGGGAACATCCCGTAGCGGGAGATGTCGTAGCGGGCGGTAAACAGCGGCCTCATCTCGATCGCCCCGCAGCCCGTTCCGAATGCGAGGATGAATATCGAGTTGGCCTGAGCCCAGTTGCAGAAGTCACGGACTATCTTTACCTTCGACGGTTCGACCGGCTCGGGCCTGTCCTGGCAGAAGAGCCCGCGCTCTTCAGGAGCGAGGAATGCGTCGGGTGAGAGGAGTTCCTCTTCCGGGACGGGTGATCTGTGTTTCATTTTCCTGTCATCCATATTGCTATCCTTTAAAACATCTGCAGCGCCAGCGCCAGGAGACCGATAAGCGTCGGTACCTTGAGCAGCCAGCGCACCGACTGTTCGAGACGGTAGCGCGGGAAGACGACTCCTACGAATACGGTCCAGAGCATTATCAGGAATGTCTTTGCGACCAGTTCCGGGATGGAGGTAGCTCCACCGAAGAAGAGGTTCGCGAAGAGAACGAGTTTTGCCGAGCCGAAGAAGGCGCGGTTGAACGACATCATGAAGAGGTAGCTGCTGTGGAACTCGGTCGGCGGGCCGACCGGTATCTCCTGCGGCGCCAGGTGAACGTCAAATGGCGACCTGTGCATCATGCCGATAAATGCGAGCATCGCGGCGATCGTAGCGAGTGGATTGGTAAAGACTGTCCAGTTCGCGAAGCCGCCCTGCTGGGCCGCGACGATTCCCGTGATGGACAGGGTCTTGTACTGCGCGACGAGCGCCAGGACGGCGAGGACGAAGGGGAGCTCCGATGCCGTGTTCTGGGCCAGCCCCCTCATCACGCCTATCGCGGAATAGGGGTGGCCGCTCTCGGCCGCGCCGAGGGCCATCCCGAGCATGCCGAAGAATATGAAGTAGAGCACGAGGATGATGTCGCCGCTGAAGCTGAAATTGCTCAGCCACGAGGAACCGTATACGGCGGGGATCAGAAGGTAGAGTCCTACGCCTCCCGTGATCCGGAATATCGGGCCGAGATAGAACATTATCCCATGCGAGACGGCGGTCCGCATCGAGAGGAGCTTGAAGAGATTTATGTACGGCTGCCATACCGGGGGTCCGAACCGGCCGTGCACCCTGGCTATGATCTTGTACATCACACCTGAGAGGATGAGGCCGTAGTTCGCGATAAGGAAGAGGGAGGCGATCGCCTTTCCGATCAATACGAGCAGCTCGCGGTTCATAACGAGCCTCCCGAGATAAAGAAGAGGGCGATACCGTATATGAGAATAAAGAGCAGGTTGGTCTGCGCGTTACCGGTGTAGACGTGCCTGAACATCCCTCCGAGGGTGAGTGTCCACTCGGAGACACCTTCCCAGAAATGTATTGCGAGCGGTTTGAGGACCGGCGCCATTGCCCGGCGGTACGGCTCGAAGAATGCCCATGCGTAATGCGCGGTCGCCGGCGACTCGGGCCTCTCGGCCGCGAAGACTATATTGAGCTGGCCGATCTTCCTCGGCCTCGGTCCCCATAGCAGCAGGAACAGCAGCATCAGTCCGAAGAGGGCGCAGACGAGGAGCATCACGAATGTCCCGTTGAGATATCCCAGCGGCGTCGATACTGAGAAGCCGTCCCACACGAATGGTGACGGGAAGAGTTCTGCCGCCATGGCGGAGGCGGGCTTGATGAGCCTGCCGGGGAATGTCGAGAAGAGCATGATCCCCATTATAAGGATGTACTGCGGGATCAGCATCAGTATCGGAGCTTCCTTGACATCGGCATGTTTCGGCTTGAGCTGTCCGAGGAATATGGCGTGTATCAGCCTGAAGCAGTAGAGAAAAGCTATCGCGCTGGAGAAGAAGGCCATTCCCGCCTGCAGGTACCAGCCTCTCTCGATCAGGGACTGGTAGAGCAGCCACTTCGCGGCGAATCCCGTCAGCGGCGGGACGCCGGAAAGGGCGATGATACCTATCAGGACCGAGATGAATGTCGCCGGCATCTTCTTTATCAGGCCCCCCGTCTCGTACATGTTCCGGATACCGGTGCGAAGGATCACCCCGGCGATGGCGAGAAAGAGGAGTCCCGAAAAGAGAAGGTGCGCGATCGTCTGCCAGGCTGCAGCGGTCCACCCCATGTTGTTCATCGCGGCGAGCCCCATGACGATATATCCGACCTGGCCTATACTGGACCAGGCGATCAGTTTCTTCATGTCTTCCTGGAAGGCGGCGTACAGCGCTCCGAAGAGAGCCGTGAACGCGCCGAGCCATCCGATTATCGTGTACAGCAGGTTCGCCTCGAGGCCCGAAGCGGCAGCGGCGCTGAGAGCCGCGACCAGACCGAATATCCCCGCCTTCGAGAGTATCCCCGAGAGAAGCGGAGAGGCGTCCTCTTCAGCCTCGGCGTACGAGCCTGGCGCCCAGATATGGACACCGAGAGTAGCGGCCTTTACGAGGAACCCGGCGGCGGCGAGAGAGAGGGCCGGAAGGGTCCACGTGAAGCTCTCCCAGCCTCCGGAGAATCCTGCCCAGCCTGCACCGGCCGGGTTGCCCGCGGCCAGACCTGCGAGAAGGAGGTAGGC
>DAOVNN010000139.1 GCA_030630165.1 Candidatus Krumholzibacteriota bacterium | reverse complement strand
TGGAGCAAAGATAAGGCGCACGGGGTAAGCGATGCCTTCCAGCGTCATAGACCGGATCAGATCGGCCGTCAGCGGCAATATCCTCGAATCCGAACCTCTCAGCGGACATACCACCTATCGCGTTGGCGGCAAGGCGGAGTATCTCGTGCCGGCTGCGGACAGCACCGAGGCGGAGAAGGTATATGTCGAGGCGCTCAGTGGAGGGATCCCTGTGACTATCCTCGGCTGGGGATCGAATGTCATCGCTCCCGACGGGGGCATCGAGGGGATCGTGCTCAAGATGAGCAGCGAATCGGCGAGGATGGAGTTCCCCGGCAGCGGCCGCGTGCTCGTCGATGCCGGCGTCTCACTGATCGACCTGGCCAGGGCCGCGGCGGGGAAGGGCCTGAAGGGTCTCGAGCCGATCGCCGGTATACCGGGCACGCTCGGCGGAGCGATTATCATGAACGCGGGCACGGACGATGGAGACACGGGCTCGCTCATATCGAGAGTCACAGTTGTGACGCCTGAGGGAGTAAGGCGCGACTTCACTCGCGATGAAGCGGCATTCGGATACCGCAGCAGCGTCTTTCAGGGTGCAGGTTGGCTCGTGCTGGAGGCGGAACTCGCAATGAGCAGCGGTGATCCGGAAAAGCTCACCGCCGAGATCCTCAGGATACAGGAGGAGAGAAAAGCCAAGTTCCCCCTCGACGATCCCAACGCGGGAAGCGTCTTCAAGAGACCGCCGGGGGATTACGCCGGGCGGCTGATAGAGGCAGCGGGATGCAAGGGATTGCGACGTGGCGGCGCGACAGTCAGTCCCCGGCACGCCAATTTCATCATCAACGCGGGTGAGGCAACAGCTGCTGATATCCTCGAGCTTGCCGGTGAGCTGAGGCGCCGCGTTCACAAATTTTCCGGTATATGGCTGGAGATGGAGCAGATACCGCTGCCGGGGCAGGGATCTATTCTTCCTCCTCCTCGTCCGGACCGTTCTTCCTCTGAGTGAATCTGCCTGTCAGCCTTCCCCATATCTCTCTGATATCCCCTTTCTTGAGGACAAAGACATCGTGGAGGCTAATGTTCTCCTGCCTGGTGAAGTACCAGGCGAGGATCAGGGCCCAGACCGTGTTCGATATGCTTGTGGCGATACCCGCGCCGACAATACCCATGCGCGGGATCATGATAAGGTTCAGAACGATATTGCAGGCGAATCCGGACAGTGACGCGATGATATTCTTGGATATCTGCTTTCTCGAAGCAAAATAGACACCAAGGAATGTCGCAACCGGTGAGATCACGATGCCCCAGATGACCGAGTAGAAAGCAGGAAGCATCGGCAGGTATTCCCTGCCGTAGAGAATCGGAACAAAATATCCGGCGCTCGCCGTGATCAGCCCAGCCAGTACGAGCATTATGGCGAAATTGCTGCGGCTCACCTTCGCGGTGAACCCTCCCGAGCCGCGATCCATAGCGAGCAGTGTCGGAAAGAGGATGGAGGCCATCGCGTTCGGTATCTGCCACATCCTCTCGCAGATATTGACGGGAATCTGGTAAAAGCTTACGTCGCTCGCTGTGAGGAAGTGCTTGATCAGGAGTATATCGAACCGGTGGTTGAGATAACTGAAGACGAAGATGAGATAGACCTGAAGGCCGTATTTAACAATCGGCCCGAACATCGACGGCTTGATCCTACCGAAGGGTCTAATATCCCTGGTGAATATAGACAGGGAAAAAATACTAGTGAGCATTATCGACATGGTGTAACAGACAACGACCTCCATCAGCCCACCACCGAGGATCCATATAATCACGAGCACGAGGGAAAACTGCAATATGCTGAGAAAAAGCCGGGAGATGTTGCTCTGCTTTACGCGCAGCATTGCGAGCAGGAACCGCTGGAGGAAATTGTTGAGAAAGGCGAAAGGCACCGAAAGGAGCCCGACGAGCATGATCTGTCGGGGAATCTCCGACCAGATGCGTGGGAATGACGGATAGATCAGGAAAAATAAGGCCGCGAGGGCTGTGCCGAGCAAGAGAGAGACGGTGACTACGAAACTGAGAATTTCATTAATCGGATAAGATTTCTTGCCTGTATGGTAGGAGATCGCCGCACCGATTCCGAAATGACCGAATGCGCCGACAAGCGATGCTGCCATGATGATGAGGCCGTAGTATCCCCGCAGCTCGGGACCAAGTCGACGGGCGATTATTATGCTCATGCCCATCGCAGCCACCGAGGCGACTATGTTCGTCGCAAAGATTCCTCCCGATCTTTTTATAAAAGAAATTGTTTGCCTCCGACACTATAGGTCTTTCGACACAGCTTCTAGAAGAATCAAGGCAGTATTTATCTAATAACGACGGGTGTCCAGTAAAACCGAAGTATTTCCACTTTGGAAGTGGTGATATATTTCTCGAAATCCACTACACGAGATGTGTGTTCTCATGAAATTCTTGTCAATGCCAGAGAGGCAAGTCAGGAAGACACACATGTGCTAATTAAACGCGACTTCATCCGCAGGTCACTCTTTTCGAAGGACAACCAATGCCTGGCTTCGCAATGAGTTTCTAAAGAAACCGCGGAATTCAAAAAGGCTACCCCAGACGCTCTTACAATAGAGCTCGGAGTGCTGCGCATCAATATAGTGCGGAATTACAGTTTGACGCTTCACCCACGACCTGTTAACTATTTCGTTGCGACGATATTGGTACACCATCCCCCGTTTGTCCTCGTAATCCCAGGAAATATTTGCGGTGTCTTCGCGCAGTGAAGATACGGTAAGGAGAAGCAGGCCTTTCGGCTTCATAATGCGATGGAATTCAGTGAGCCATGCCGACTGCGCCGTCTCATCTATGTGAGTGAAGACAGACACCGCATATATGATATCGAGGCTTTCCGGGTTAAACTCAGAGGGAGGCAAATAGTCGCCAATATGCCATTGAGCAAGCTCATGCAGGTTCTTGCGCGTCCAATTAACCAGTTGTTCGTCAACGTCACTGCCGAACAGTTGGGCATTCGGCCATACACCGCGAAGATGCCTTAAGACACGACCGCAGCCACAGCCAAAGTCAAGTACAGCAGTAATCGATTCAGGTTCCACGATCTCACGGTGAACGGCCTCCTCGATCATCTTTGCAGCCTGACGACCCTCTTGAATGTGCTGAGTTACTGTGACATGACTTGCGGTGGTGAGCTGCCTCATCCGTGGGGGTGGGATCGGATGTCCTGCATAAGTAGGCCGATGGAATACCTCCGCCAGGGACATCAGCGAGATCCTCGCTTTAGCATGCAGTCGTCTAAGGATCACGTACAGTTGCACGGCTATTCTCTTCACTACACAATCTCCTCGTGTTGTTAACCTCAACCCGTTTAATAACGAAGGCTACAAATGCCTTAATGCTGAATTACATCGGCTATTACAAGGAACGCGGCTATCAAGTTTACGACCAATGAACGGTGATATAACGAAATGGTGTGCCTTGATCCGGAAAGCCTTGCTGGATAAATATTAACGCCATAACCTTTTCTTATTATGACAGATTGAGCTTAATTATAGCATAGTTTCTGTCTAACTTGGAAGAAAAACGTTAATCAGACCCCTCAGTACTGAAGAAGCTAGCCTAAATCCGTTAAACTTGTCTGGGGCTTTACAAATTAGTAAGAAGAACGCGATCTACTACGTTATTCCAGCTGACTATTATCATCCACTTCATCCGACAGAGATTTCACCATCATGTAGTATTCCGGTGTTTCCCTGTTCTCCACAAATTTGTATCCCAGGCTAAGCATCAGATTAAGCATCCTGACATTATCCTTGTATACCTGTCCCCAGAACTCTTGCATTCCCTCCCCGTGCTTGATTTTCTCCAGCTCCTTCATCGCACTGATGCCAAACCCTTTACCTCTATGATCGTACTCGATGATGAGCCTCCCCGGCATGTTTTCCTCAGGCTTATACCCGAGGACGCCGACGAGTTCATCCATATTGTTTGTTATAAGATAATATTCGATGCCTTTCTGCAGTTCGATTTCCAGATATTTCATGTTCCAGGGGGTCAGGACGAGCGGGGATGGATTGTTTCTGAAAAGTTTCAATAGTTTCTTTTTATGCTCATCACTGTCTCTCACGAGAGTGATGGTGACCGGGGGAAGGTTTTTGAGATCGATGTCCGGATGATGTGTGTGCTTGTCACGTGCTCTGCGCCGCTCTTTAAACCTTAAGTAGGTGAACCGGGGGCGCAGTACGCACCCGAGCAAGAATTTAATTTTGCGATACGCTTCATGCATCAGCCAGCCCTCATTGAATTCCCGACACTACTTTTCTCATATCTTCCAGCCGCGATTGAATAATCGCAAGACCAGTTCTGCGGTAAGGATTTTTCCCAGCCAGTGAGTGTCTTTACTGCGTTTTATTTCCTCGATGAATTTCCAATCGAGATATTCCGTTATGAATGATTCTTCTGTGATCAGGTTGTTTATCTTCTCCTCGAGTACTATCTCAAACCATCGTCTCCAATCTTCAGGAGCTGTATGGGCGGATTTGCTCAACATCGATTTGATTTTTCCAGGAGTTCGCAATATCATGCGGCCCAGATTGTAGTATAGCTTGTTGTCGGCGGAGTAGAATCTCAAGGGAATTCCATTTATTGGAATATGGCTCAAGCTCTTGTTTTTCTGCATGATGGAAGCTTGTAGTAAGCACTCCCGGTATTTGTCCTTGAAGGGGAGTGACTTTGAGAAACCCAGAGTGCTGTATTCAATATCATATGAGAGTTGAATGATGTCAGCATCCCAGAAAGGCGACCTGAAAGTTCCGAAGTTCTTTGCGATTTCCGCTTCACCGGCGAAGTAATGCGGGGTGACCTCATATATGAGGTATGAGAGAAACGCCTCAGGAGTATTTAAATCTCCGTACCGTGAAGTGAGTTGCTCCAAAGCAGTCGTGATATAACGGGTATAGTCTGGATATCGCTCACCGAACATCTTCCGGTACAGATCGTTGTCCAGATCGACATTTCCGGTATGGAATACGGCCATCATATCCGGGGTTATCAGTGAGGGAATGTTGCCGGTGCCCATGATATGGTCCCTGAAGAGATGATCTCCGGAAATTCCGGTGATTATTACGGGATATCTTGTGCCGTTGGCCGTCAATTCACGATAAACGTAGGGCAGGGTGGATCTGACGACACGTTCCATCCCGCCGGATAAATAAATCGTGTATTCCATCAAATCGGGTAGTTCTTCGAGGAAGTCCTTACCGAATTCTATCGAGTGATGATTCAATCCGGCTTGTGATGCGATCTCCACGCCTTCCTTCAGGTCGCCGCTGCCTTCGATTCCATATGTATATGTATCAATACGTTCGAGGGGTGCATAGGAGAGTATCGTTCGAGAATCAAAACCTCCGGTTATCGATACGGTCGCTCTCTCAGCAACATCAAAGTACTCGGGTACGCGTCTCTCGAACACCGAATCCGCCTCGGTGATAGCCTCGACTCCCTTGAGAGGATTGGAGGTTCTCTTGAAGGGTTCGGCATATGAAATGATTTTCTGTCGGGATGTGTTCAGATCAAATTCCAGGATGCTCGCAGGAGGCATCTTGAAAACGTTTTCTACGTAAGTCGTTCCACCAACGGGATAATTGAAGAACAGCAGTTCCCATAGCCACTTTTCATTAAAAGTGAAATCACGGGGGAAACGGCAGAAGAATGGCAGAGCTGTGGAAAAAATAAAGATTGAGCCAGATTCGGAATAATACACCGGCTGCTGAGAGATCCGGTCGCTGATGACAGATATGGTATTTTTATTCTTGTCGTAGATCGAGAGAGCGAATGCTCCCCGGAAATTTGCAAATCGGCTGAACTCTCTTTCTTCAAGGATTTCAGTGATTTCCCCCCAGGGGATATCGGAAAATCCCGTCAGGTCACCAGCAAAGCAGGCGGTAAAACGGTCGTTTTCCAGATACTTTCCAGCCAGGACCGGCGAATTTTTCAACCATGAAACCGCGCAGGTCCCGCGTGCGCTGTTGAATGCGCGGGACTCACACAGGCCTGCAGGATCAATCGTTTCGATAGCTGTTGCCAGATCGAGATTGATGCTGTCGAGGCCGTAATACCCGAAGAAACCCGGCATGTCTATCCCTCGAATCGAATCTGCGATTCTATAAGCCCTGTCAATTCATTCAATACGAATTCGTGCGACGACTTCACCGCTGTATATGTCATCATCCCGAAGAAGGTCTTTAATATGATAGTTAGGAGTCTTTACGGAATGGACCAATTTCACGGAGACATCATAATAGCCAGGTTCGATGTCTTCCGGTATCGAGACACTGATTTTTTCATTGATCCTACGCATCAATGGCCATTGATCGAGAGGATGAATACCACCCATTGGGATGAAATCATGTCTGAACCTGTATCTCTTGCCTCGGATCGATTCGATCAGTTTCCGGTACAATTTGCTGTAAGAATGGTTATACAGTCGCCCTTTCGGATAATCTGCATCGAATCGAAAATAGGCCATATAGCTGCCGGCCGATATCTCTCCGGTCCTTATCCATTCCAGGTTCAACTCCAGTGTCTCGCCGCGTTTACCTGGTTCCTTTACAGTGACAGCATCAGCCACCGAAATATTTGTGATTCCCGAAGCAATCAGGTTGACTGTCGCTATTGACGATGAATCCCCGGGGGAAAAATCACCATCATCAATATGTGCATGTGAAGCTCCAAGATATTCAAACAGCCATACTCGATCATTCTCGTATACTTCTCTGAAAATACCGTTCAGATCTTTAAACCGGGAAGCAGAGAGTGCAGCTCTTTCCGAATCCATTTGCCAGTACATGGAAATGGCATACAGCGGGATCCTGCCGTTTAAGGCGATGTGAGATACATCGTAATAATCCAGGATTTCGGTTATCTCGCTAATGCTTGTCGCAGGAGACAATACGTCCCTACAGTCAACGATCCTCTCTATAGCCGTGCTATCGTTCGGAACCGAGTGCTGGTCGTAGGTACAGACTACGGATACATCCGAGAATGCCGGAATGCAGTAGCTGGTCACTGGATCGGACAGGATGACACCACCCTCACCGGCGTGTTCACCGATTTCCTCGAAAAGATCTATGGCCGACAGGCAACTGGCCGCTCTTGCATTCTCGAGGCCTTTCCCGCCATAAGCAAAGCCGTTCGCAGTAGAGACGAGAGGTGGAATCAGAAAAAGAGCCGCCGCCATCCAGCTGGCTAGCAATATTCCCTTGCCGGGCTTTTTGAGGCTTATTGTGGAACGGGTCCACAGGACCACGAGAAAATAGCTGCAGATAATCATCGATGGAGCCGCAAATTCCAATCTGAATAGAAGATAGGAGATGCTTCT
>DAOVNN010000171.1 GCA_030630165.1 Candidatus Krumholzibacteriota bacterium | reverse complement strand
TCAAATATCCTCGACTGCTGCTCTTCGTTCATCCCCGCGCTGTTGTCGGTCACCGTGACGCGGACCCATTTCCGGCCGTCGTCGCCCTGGATGCGCCCGGTTGCGACGGTGACTGTTCCCTGATCCGGTCCGATGCTGTCGATAGCGTTGCGGACGAGATTCTCGAGTATCCGCCGCAGCGCCACCGGATCGGCCTGTACGATCGCGCCTTCGCAGACATCGGCGATCAACCCTGCCGGCCTCGTTCCATGCAGGTCCGTTACGATATTCGATGCGACCTCGCTCACGTCGCACCGCCTGCGGTCGAGGCGAGGATACAGGCGGGCGTAGTTTGACGCAAGGTCATCGAGATACTCGATGCTCGAGTCGAGTGTCTCCTCGCGTTCAGCGAATACCCCGGGCATCGACTGCGGATCCTCGCGCGAGAGCTGCGAGAGGTGGCGGATAACATTGCGTATCGGGGTCAGTCCGTTTTTTATGTCGTGGTTTACCTGTCTTGCCATCTCGCCGAGTGTCGCGCGGCGCTCGGCGTCCCTGATGCGCAGCGCACCGGTCCGCAGCCTGTCGGTCATTGCCGCGAGAAGGCGGGAGAGAGCGCCGATCTCGTCCCTGCGATCGGTCTCGAACTCGATGTCGAGGGTATCAAGATCAAGACGGGAGGTCTTCTTCGCGAGTTTTGTCAGGGGCCTGCTGATCCGAGAGGAGAGCCACCCCACTATGATGATCGCGGCAAGGCCGGCGATGGTGATCGTGATAATGAACCAGCGGTCGATACTGTCTCGAAGATCGTTCAGCCCGGCAAGGTCGTGGGTAACGCGGAAGCCCGAGGGCACAGGATGTTCACGATCTTTTTCGAGAAAAGGCATCTGGATCTCGCGAACGATCCTGTTCTTCGGGGAATACATCAGGTCGCCCGGCAGGATGAGGGTTACCGACAGGGAAGCCTCCCGTTCGAGCCCCGCAATGAACAGACGCTCGACCTCGATGCCGCCTGTAATGGTGAAATCCTTTCCTCCTATTCGGAAACTGTCTGTCCGCGCGAGGACTATCATCCATTTGTCCGGAGTATGCACCTCGACAAGAGCCAGTGACGTGTGAGTTGTTGCGAGCAGCCGGGGAAGCTCCGGCTCGAGGCGGTCGAACTCGTTGCGAAAATGACCGGAGCTCAGGATCCTACCGTCCCCGTCCTGGATCTGGAGCATGGAAAGTCCGGTCATCCGCATCGCGTCGCCTGCGTAGTCGAGCAGGTAACGGCGCGCGTCCCTGTCACGGTCTACCGCCGCGCGGCGGAAGCGGTTGTCGTCGAGTATCGCTTCCTTCAATGCGGCCAGCGATGCGGCCAGCGACACGCTCTCCTGCTCTATATCCGTCTCTATTGCCGAGACGAGAGCTTCGACGCTGTGTTCGTATTGAACGGTGAGCCGTTTTGTCATCTCAAACCTGATGAGGAGCGAGAGCACGATCATCGGAACGAGCACGGCGCCGAGGAATACGATCATCAGTCTTGTGCGGAATGACACTGGCTCACCTCCCCGGCGGCGGCATCGACGGCCTGTCCAGCGCGCCGGTAATATAGATATTGCCCGACCAGTCGATCGACAGTCCGGCAGTTCCCTTGCGGACTATCGCACAACTTCTCGTATCAACGAGCGGCAGCAGAGCGTCGGCGAAATCATCGCCGAGCTGCGAGAGCCAGTTCACCCTGTGGACCAGCCGCATTATCCCGGTGCACGGGTCGGATGGATGCAGGGGGAGCCAGATGACATAGGCGAAGTCGTCGCCCTCCCTGAGGCTGGCGGCAAGTTCTGTTTCCGTTATACCCGTGGCTGACAGGCTGACGGGACCTTCCGCGAGATCGGGGATCGCCGCGGCGAGGTTTGCCTCTCCGGGGGAACTGCCCGGCCCCGCGGCGCCAAGAGCGACTATCCGTTCGGCGAGGCCGCGGGCGACAGGGTCATTTTCGTCGAAGACTATCCTGCGGGTCCCGTCTGAGCTGGGGACGTGGACGTAGGGGGCGGAGAATTCTTTCCAGCCCGCGCCCTCAGCCATCGCGGCGCACCAGTTGATCCTGTTCCACCAGTCCGGGGTCTCGTGGCCGCGGGAGAGGCCGGGGACCGCGTCCCTCGCCAAGTCGTCTGTGAATTGCCTGCCCAGCCCCGAGGGAGAATCTCCAAGGCGTATCTCCAGAACACGGGTCGTCGACAGGAGCACGTAAGTCCGCAGCCACGGCAGCGGGATCGTCTCGAGGTGCTGCCTGGCGGATGCATATTCGATGACGTCGGGGTCGCGTGTGATCAATACGTCCGCCTGGCCCTCGAGCAGGTCGCGCGAGTCGAATGTCGTCGATGAGCCGGGTTCGAGGAAGACAAGGACAGGTCCGCCGTCGCCGGACACGGGAGTTACGGTAAGGGGGCGGCGATACATCAGGCTCGAATGCATCGGTTCGATATTGATGCTGCCGGGAGTCGAGCCGAGCGGCCAGCGGCCCCCGATTTTAGCGACAGCGAAAGAGGGAGCGGAAAGCTCGCGGGGGAGCTCCTCGCGTTGATTTGAAAAATATATGTTAATGGTGTTTTTTCCGGCCGCGGCGACCGAGTCGACGCCCGCCTCCCAGATGAACGGCTCTATTGCCGCACTCTGCCAGCAGTCAACGATGTCGCGGGATGTGACCAGGCTGCCGTCCCAGAACCTTGCGTCCCTCCGCAGACGGAACGTCCATCGCTTTCCGCCGTCGCCGTCATACCATTCCGTCGCCAGGCCGGGATGCACCTTTCCCTCGCAGTCGATCGTGATCAGTGTCTCGTAGAGGTGGCTGAAGAGGATCCGTTCGCTGTCGTTGCGCGGAACGGGGGCATTGCGGGGATCGACATTGCCGGCCAGGGCGATACTGATCGTGTCTGGCTGCTCTTCGGCTCCAGCCAGTACGGCGCAATCCGGAGCGCGCGCGGGCCCTGTCTCCATCGCAAGCCGTCCTCCGCAGGCGGAGAGCGTCAACAAGCCGCACAGAGCGGCCGTCAATAATGTTAACGATTTACGCATCTTCCTGAATATACCACCTATTGTAATGAGGTGGAACAGTTTCGATGATGGAACCCGGATGACAAGAATTAAATCGTATCCAGGTAAAGGATCTCACGTGAACATGTGTTGGCATGTATCACCAAATAACTCGTTGACATGGCCAGTCCTTGTGATACGGTTTGGTCGTGTTAACTATCCATTGGAATTCTATGAATTCTAGAAGTTTTCGGTTTGCGAATTCGATGAATCACGAGATCGAAATGCCTTGATTGTATTATTCCCAAAATAGAAAAGGGGGAGACTGAATGAAACGTATAATTTCTTCCGTGGTCCTAATGGCTTATTGCTCATTATTAATAGTATCATGCTCTTCAGATCATACTACTAACCTTGATAAGGAAAATGTTTCATTATTTGAATCCAAGATTTTTGACAACCGCATTGTAGATCCAGGAGTTATTCACAATGAGATTCTAACTGAAGTTGACAGAATCCATTGTTTTCTTGATGAGGGGAAGCCTTCAATCGAGGAATTTATAGAATATAATGTCACAGCGATTAATACAGTCTTTGAAAGACACGATCTTCAAATAAAGGTAGAGGCAAAAGATATCGAGTGGATTCTGGATGAATTGCGCTATCTGCGAAATATTGGTGCACTTGATGTACTGGATCCACATGTGCCACAAATACAGGATTTTTCTAGACTCGCAGAGCTGGGATTATTAAGCGGCAACGATGCAATAATCTTATATCACAACTATCAGGCCCTGGTAAGCAAAAAGCATTGTTATACGGTTGAAAGTGTTGCTGCGCTTGAAGATATCACTCAAGATGATTATGCGCTTTATGCATCAATTACAAGTCACTCGATCGAGTATTGGGAAGACTACTATTTTTCTGTTGCAGATACAATGCCTCCAGATCAATTTGATATTATCATAGAGAAAGGTAACTACATATTGCAGCAATATGGCCCCGATTCTATCGCTGCTTTATTATGGGGTGCAGTTTATTCGGGATGGGTTGGTCTTATCTGCGGCATTGTGTTCAGTGGTGTTGCCTCAGAGATCTATAATTACTATGATGAAAATGGATGGTATGACTGGGGCGACAACTTTCCCATAATTCCAATGGTGGTTAAATGAAATGTTAATTCCATGGGCGATATTGGTCATAGGTGGGTTATTTGTATTCTTGATTTTAAAATTTGTAAGAAATATCCAAATTCGCGGAATCGGTATTGTAGGGCTGATATTTGCGTATTTGTCGGGAATAGTCTTGATTCGAACAGGCAAGATTAGTCTGTTTGATTTCATTCTAAGCACGGTTTTTGTTAGTATTGGGTTAATACTGTTTGCAATCAATGCTTCTGGAACAAATAAAGAATGAGAAGCAGCCAATCTTGATTGTCGGTTCGAACAAGGCAGACCGCAGTTCTGGAATGGTTGAAACAAAAATTATCCGATGAACACCTGTTCGCCAGGTCCCCGCACCGGTTTAACAGCACTGGCTGATTACACCATGCTGGCCGAACCGGACAATCCCGTTATTACTCAGGGTGGAGAAGACAGGAGATTATTAAAACATCGGCATCAGGTCGATGAGTTACCTGCCCGGGAGCCTGGAGCCCTGGAAATCGAAGTCTGGAGCTATGCCCCAAACCTGCTTGCTAAAGGCAGGGGGGTAAACCACCTGTTGCTCCACCTGTCGCTAAAAGAAAGTCAGGATGAGCAGGTTGAAGCCATGATTGAAAAATAGATGAAGGGACTACAGTGGTAAAATGGCTGGATCTCTTCATTACCGTTTCCAGATACCCGGTCCCGTGGGTTGCCCGTCCGCTCTGGAGGATATACGGAGGATTTATACCCTGGATTGATTTAAGATCGATGCCAGGCAGTCTGGTGAAAAATTTCTGTAATTACAATGGGGGAGTCAGAATGGCGACTGGGAAAGATTTCGAGATAACAGATCTGGGCCCGCGTGAGATAGAATCGCCACTTCACAGGTTCCGTTACCCCGACGGCCGCACATTCTCATTCACAGATGACAGCGAACGAATAGTGGTCGATCATCGGGTCGCCTCCATCTCCGGGAGCGCTGGTGAGGCGGATGGCTCCGCGTCGCTCGAACGCGCCGGAGCGCGAAAGAAGATCTTCTTTGATCCCGCCCGGACCACCGTCGGCATCGTTACCTGCGGAGGGCTCTGTCCGGGGCTGAACAATGTGATCCGTGACATCGTCATGACCGCCAGCCTCCGCTACGGTGTGCACCGCGTGCTCGGATTTCTCTACGGCTACCGGGGGTTGACCGGGGAGGATTCGCATGTCGAGCTCACCCCCGAGGGAGTAAGTGAGATCCACGAACTGGGCGGGACGATACTCGGCTCGTCACGAGGCACACAGGATGTGGGCGAGATGGTCGACAGGCTCGAAGAGCTCGAGGTCAATATCCTGTTCGTCCTCGGCGGCGACGGGACGATGCGGGGCGCGATCGCGCTAACCGAGGAGATAAAGAGGCGGGACCGTCACATTGTCGTCGTCGGTATCCCCAAGACGATAGACAATGATTTCAGGTTCATGGACCGGAGTTTCGGATTCCTCACCGCCTATTCCAAGGCGATCGAGGCGATCGACTCGGCGCACAGGGAAGCACAGGCCGCCCCGAACGGCATCGGCCTGGTGAAACTGATGGGACGCCACTCGGGCTTTATCGCCTGCGCCGCGACTCTCGCGTCGAACCAGGTGAACTTCGTGCTTATCCCCGAGGTGCCCTTCAAACTGGATGGTCCCGATGGATTCATCGAGGCGCTGCGCAAGCGCCTCGAACTCCGCGATCACGCGGTGATCGTCGTAGCCGAGGGAGCGGGGCAGGAACTCTGCGGAGACGAGGAGGGACAGAAGGACGCATCGGGTAACGTCTTGATGGGAGATATCGGGACAGTGCTTGCCCGGCGGATAAAGGAGAAGTTCAAGGATGAAGGAACCGGGATAATCCTGAAGTATATCGATCCGAGCTACATCATTCGGAGCATCAAGGCCTGCCCCGCCGACAGTGTCCTGTGCACCAGCCTCGCCATAAATGCCGTCCATGCGGCGATGTGCGGAAAGACAGGGATGGTGATCGCGTTGTGGCACAACGAACTGGTCCACGTTCCGATGCACATGGCTATCCAGGAACGCAACGTCGTCAATCCGGAAAGCGCGTACTGGCTGAGCGTTCTGAGCACGACCGGCCAGCCGGTGGCGTTTTTCTAGATGAAAAACAGGCCTTTTTCCACAGGGTCGGTCATCCTGCTCATCCCTATTGTTGTGACTGCAGTGAGCGGGTTTATCACCTGGCGCCTCTTCCCGATACCTTTCGGAACGCTGTTCAACACCTTTTTCTATATGACAG
>DAOVNN010000343.1 GCA_030630165.1 Candidatus Krumholzibacteriota bacterium | reverse complement strand
CTATTTCGGCTTTCCCCGCCGGGCGCTTCTGCGCGAGGTGAGGGAGCGCTTCGGCGCCGATATGCCCCTTGTCGATCTCGATGTAGCCTCAGGCGCTCCCGACTCGGGACTCCTGCCGAGGGCGACATGCCGCATAATCGCTAACATCGTCGACAACGCAGCGGACCTGGGAGACAGGCTCGCAGCGGTCGTCGCCGCTGTCGGCGAGGACAAGTGCGACCGCGGCAGGCACGCCGCGTGGATCCTGAAGGATATGGGCCTCGACGTATTCGAGTCGCGGTTCCCCGAGGATGAGTTCGAGGACAGGCCACTGATATGGTCCAGGGGCAGGGGATCACTGTCTCAGCGTATTGACAGAATAATGGAGACGATAGTCGATCCGTCCCCGCCGGCCGATCTTCCGATGAAGTGCGAGCCTGCCCACGGCTTCTGGGGGGTGCCTCCGAATGATTTCAGGCTGCTCGAGCTCTTTCCGGAAACAACACATATATACGGGTGGATAAGGTGCGTTGAGGCGGGAAGGCCGGGCGACCTCGACCTCGAATGCATGGTAGACGAGGGTACACCGACGGTCTTCTTTCACCAGAGTTTCTGCGCGAAGCAGGATCTTGCCCATAACCTCGCCGAGAGGTACGGCGGGATAGCCGTCGACTGTCACCGCGAGATAAACGACTCTATCCTCGCGAAGGTCGAGGCGTTCATAAAGCTATCATAGGACGGGATCACTGATGCTCATCGCCGACTGCGGCAGCACATGGACGAAGATACTCGATACCGGCTCCGGCGAGCTCGAGATCATCTCGACGCGTGAGCTGGTGCGCCGCGAAGACCTCTTTTTCGGGGTTGCCACCGGGCACAGTGGCAAGAAGCGCTGCAACGTATACAAGAACGAGCTGATAGCCCTCGCCGAGGGAAGCCTCGCTCTTGTCGAAGAAGATGATTTCTCCATAGTCGATGTCGGCGGCAGGGACGTGAAGTTCGTCCGGTTCGAGGGCCGCAAGGTGAAGAAGCTCGACTGGAACCTCGCCTGCGGTTCCTCGACAGGCGCGACGATAGAACTGCTCGGCACCTACTACGAGGTCGATTTCACCGACCTTGACGCCTCGGAGAAATGGATCAACGTCACCTGCGGAGTCTTCGGCATGGAAAAGGTGCTCGAACATGTCTCGACCGGCACCCCGCCGGAGGAGGCGGTGGCGCTGTTCCTGCACGGCATGGTCAGGAACGTATTCGATTTCAGCGGCAGGCCGGAACATCTTTACCTCTCAGGGGGTTTCTGCGAAAATAAGTGCTTCCTGGAGACCATGGAGAAGTATTGCAGCGTGACAACGCTTGGCAGGACGGTGCCCCTGGAGGGACTCAAAGATGGGATCAAACAGAAATAGAGCCCTGTTTCTCGTGGCCGCTCTGGCCGTTTTATCATCAGCATGCAGCAAGAAGGTCGTCCTCACCGACATCGACGAGGGGCTGTTCGTCCCCGGCGCAGGTATCGAGGCGGCCGCCACTTTCATCGACGATCCCGGGGTATTCAAGTCGCTGTTCAAGTGCTATCCGCCCGACAGCGGCGTCGTACCCGTTTACGTGACGGTGAAGAACGTCGACAGCCGTCCTGTCCAGATCCACAATCTCAACTATCTTCCCCTCAACGATACGTTCAGGGGATTCACTCTCGAGCTCGGCGAGAACAGTCTCGATCCGATACATCCCCTCGAAGCGGTGATGTACATCAAGGGGAAGGCGAAAATCCCCAACTACAGGGAGATCCGCGCGGGACACGTAGTCGCCGGCATCATCGTCTGGCCGCTCGGCATCTACTATATCTTCAGGGGCGTCCAGTACTCGAGGGAGTACAAGCCTCTGCTGCGCAACTCGTTCTTTCCGGCGGGCCGCGGGGGCAACTTCGATCCGGTGACCCTGGCGCCGGGGGAGGTGGCATCGGGGTTTATCTATTTTGCCCTCCTGCCCGAGGACAATCCGTATTACAGGGACGAGGCGGACCTCGATGTCGACAGGCGTGGAAAGGTAAAACCGTCGCTGAAGGTCAAGAGCGGGGGAACCCTGATGGTAAACATCAACCCTGCGGTCAATTCCTCTACCTACGGCGACTGCGAGATTACGGTCGATACGATGCTGACCGTACGGGGATTGAAGCAGATGCGCAGCGAGGACGGCAGCCCGGCGCAATGGGCCGGCCATCCTTCGCCAGAAGATCTGTTTGCTCTCATCGCCAACGAAAAGCGGGGGGCAAAGCTCGATCTCGTGGCGGGCAGCTCGGAGGAACTCTTCGAGAGCAGGTCGGCTGAAGTACTTACAGTGATCTCGGAGTTGAGCGGCAAGAAGGCGGGCCTCGTCGATGCCTCGAGATGGGGAAACAGGGGCGTGTGCGGCGTTAACTTCAAGCAGAAATCGAGGCTCTACCTCGTGGAATGGGTGGACGGCAGACCTGTCCTGATCGCCGAGGCGGTGCTCGACAGGAAGATAATGAGCGTTATCGCCGCCGAAGACGCGATATATGTCACTGGCGACAACGGCTTCTGTCATACATTCGAGTATGACGATCTCAGGACCAGACGCTACCTCAACATGAGCAATTCCGTATCCGATATCGTGATGACCGGAGGAAAGCTCGTCACGTTCGGCAAGAAGACTGTGATGGAGTACGAGATCATACCTGGACACAACCCTCAGAGGTTGAGGCAGCTCGATATATCGTCCTCTGGCAAGACCGATGCGGGTCTTGCCGGCGAGGGAGTGGTCGTGACCCACCAGGGAAGGGGCACTCACGGCGATACGCTGGTGCTCTACGATCCCGAGAGCCTCGAGGAGGTCGCGCGGCAGCCATTCCCGGGCCGTCTTGATATCATCGACAAGTCCGCCGACGGGGTCCTCGTCCAGATGACCGGCGGAACGATAATGAGGATAGCAAGGCAGGAGGGAGAGTACAGCACCTGCGAGGCGGGCTGGATACCTGTACTTGCGACTGCTTCGAGCAGATCGGGCGGTATCGTCACCCTCGTTTCCGAAGAAATGAGGCTCTACAGCTTCAGGCTGGACAGTGTCGTGCCCGAACCTCTATACGAGGGAGG
>DAOVNN010000284.1 GCA_030630165.1 Candidatus Krumholzibacteriota bacterium | reverse complement strand
GCAGTTGAGATCCTCGTCGCCGAGGGCGCCGCCGTGATAGGCGCGAACTGCTCGATTACGAGCGGCGAGATGATAGACCTCGCTGTAGAGATGCGGGCCCTGACAGATACGCCCCTCCTTTTCCAGCCGAACGCGGGGCTGCCGATGTTTTCGGACGGGAAGGCTGTCTACGGGCAGGAGCCGGAGGAATTCGCCGCCGACTTGATGAAGATAATCGAATCCGGGGCGAATGCCGTCGGCGGATGCTGCGGAACGACGCCCGATTTCATAAGAGCCTTAAGAGCCCGTATCGACGGGATGTGAGAGACGTAATATGGACCCCGTGATCCTGGAAGGATTTGATATAGAGCCCGACGGCGCCGAGCTGTCCAGGCTCCTCGGAAGAAAGAACGGCGAAGCGATCGGTGCGCCCGCCGCGGCTGCTGCCGGGAAGATCGAGGCGGCACTCGATTCCGCGCTCGAGGAATCAAAGGGCCTGATTGAGCCGAAGGCTATTTATTTGATGGCGGCTGGGGCCGACCTGCCCGGCTCCGATATCTTCGTCGCTCTCGAGAAGGTCGCCTTCTGCGTCTGCACTATCGGGCCCGCGCTCGAGGAGAGGGTAACGGCGCTGTCGAAAGAGGGCGACATGCTTGCCGCGGTAGTCCTGGACGCGATAGGCTCGGCGGCAGCGGAGGCGACGGCACGTTACGCGAACGACCATATAGAAGAAGCAGCGGCAGCTGTGGGGCTGAAGATCTCATGCAGGGCAAGCCCGGGATACGGCAATTGGGATGTGAAGGAGCAGAAGAAGCTCTTTGAACTCGTCCCGGCCGGCAGAATAGGCGTGACGCTCACAAAGAGCAGCATGATGGTCCCGCGCAAATCAGTATCGTTCGCCGTACACATTGCGGAAGATCCGGTCAGACTCCGGAGCGAAGGTTCCTGCAGAAACTGCGACATGGAGACCTGTCCGTACAGGATACCGGATTAGACCGATAATAAGACGGAAGGAGCCGGCGAGATGGCCATGATCCCGCGCGTTACCTGGTTCGACGAGAAGACGAGAAAGAAGATCGTCGACGAGGCGATGGAGATCCTCGAGAAGGTCGGAGTATTCGTCGAGAACGACGAGGCTGTCGAGATGCTGACCGGCGCCGGAGCGAAGGTCGAGGGCGGCCGCGTTATGATACCGACGCCTGTTGTCGAGAAAGCGCTCGAGACTGCTCCTTCGAGGATCCGCCTCTACGACCGTCACGGCGAGGTCGCGATGGATCTCGGCGAAGACAGGATCCATTTCAACCCGGGCTCGGCGGCGCTGAGGATATTCGATCCCGAGCTGGGCGACGCGAGGGTACCGGTCACTGCTGACGTCATTAAATACGCGCGACTCACAGACGCCCTCCCTCATTACGTGGCCCAGAGCACCGGGCTGATCCCGGGCGATGTGCCGGAAGAGGTCGCCGACAGGTACAGGGTCTTTCTCGGCCTGCAGAACTCGATCAAGCCAATCGTGACAGGCACCTTCAAGGTCGAAGCATTCAAGGTCATGCACGAGATGCTCGCGGCCGTATCGGGCAACGCCGATACGTTGATGGAAAAACCGACGGCTATATTCGACTGCTGCCCCTCGCCCCCGCTGATGTGGAGCGACCTGACATGCCAGGCACTGATCGACTGCGCCCGCACGGGGCTTCCCGCCGAGCTCGTCTCGATGCCTCTTACGGGGGCGACCTCGCCGGTCACCCTGTCCGGAGCGGTCACACAGCTCTGCGCGGAGAATCTCAGCGGAATCACGATCCACCAGCTCACGCGCGCCGGTTCGCCGATCATTTACGGCGGCTCGCCTGCCTGCTTTGACATGCGCAAGGGTACGACTCCGATGGGTGCTATCGAGACGATGATGATAGACGGCGCCTATGCTGAGATCGGCAAGCACCTCGGGGTCCCGACCCATGCATACATGGCGCTGAGCGACGCAAAGCCGGTCGATTACCAGGCCGGCATGGAAACGGCGATGGGAGCGATCGTTGCCGCAGTCTCGGGCGTCAATAACATATCAGGTCCCGGCATGCTCGACTTCGAGTCGTGCCAGTCGCTGGAGAAGCTCGTGCTCGACCACGAGATCTGCGGGATGGCGCTGAGACTCACAGAGGGAATAGAGCTGCGCGACGATCCGATAGCGATGCCGCTGATCGAGGCAGGACTCGCGAAGAAGGAGTTCCTCTCCCTGCCCCACACGACGAAGTGGTACCGCAAGGAGGCGTATTTCCCCGATCCGGTCATCGAGAGGGGAACGCTCGAGGAGTGGCGCTCGAAGGGCAGGAAGGACGCGGCGGAGAGGGCCCGGGAGAGGGTCGATAAGCTCCTGGCCAGGCATGAGCCCGAGGCGCTTGATCCGGCAGTCGTAACTCATATAACGGGGCTGATGGAGGCCGAAGCCAGGAGGTACGGCCTCGACAAACTCCCCGTCTGATACGGAGCGTTGGTGCGAGTTGAAGGAAAGATATCTGACGCCAGGTGACATCGAGGAGAACGCCCGCAGGCTGATCCCTGAATCGCTTCATCGAGGAGCGGAGCACGGGGAAACGGATCACCGCGGCCCGGCATTTGATATATCACACGCGGCGCTGCTGATCCTCGACATGCAGGCCTTCTTTCTCGACGAGAAGTCACATGCTTTCGTGCCGGATTCACCGGCAATAGTATCGAGACTGGCCGGTCTCGCCCGGCGCTTCGGCGCCGCCGGCCGCCCTGTTATAATGACGAGGCATTCGAACACGGCTGATAATGCCGGGATGATGAAGGAGTGGTGGGATCACCTCCTCGAGCCCGGGTCGCCCGAGACAGTACTTGAGCCGATTCTCGAGGATCTCTCGACCGCTGTTGTGGCCAAGGCTCAGTACGATGCATTCTACAACACTGATCTCGAGAAGATCCTCCGGGACTCCGGCTCCGAACAGGTCGTTGCCACAGGCGTCATGACCCACCTCTGCGTCGAGGCTACGGCCCGCTCGGCATTTGTCAGGGGCTTCGCCGTTTTCCTGCCTGCCGACGGAACGGCGACATACAACAGGGATTTTCACGCCGCCTCGCTGCTCAACCTCTCGCACGGTACGGCGGCAATAACCATGTGCTCGAGACTCATGGAGACGGAACAGAGATGAAGACAAGTGACACCGCGATAATCGGCGCCGGCCCGGCAGGGATATCGGCAGCGATGCAGCTTGCGAGGTATGAGATATACCCGTTCGTCTACGAGTCGGCGGTGCCGGGCGGACTGCTTTTCAACGCCGGGACGATCGAGAACTATCCAGGCTTTCCCAAGGGGATCGAGGGCCCCGAACTGGCAGCCCTTTTCGCTGCCGGACTGGAATCGTGTAAGGCCGTTGTCTGTCCCGAGGAGGTCCTCTCCGTCGATTACGCGGCGGGAGTCTTCGGGGTGCAGGCCGAGAGCGAGGCGGATTTCTCGAGGATCGTCATTGCGACTGGCACGAGACCTGTTCCCCTGGACAGCGTCGAGTTCGATTCTCTGGATACGGAGGACGGCATCGATTACGGAATAGGCATGATCGGGACGATTGCCGGAAAGTCTGTGGCGATAATCGGTGCGGGCGATGCGGCATTCGACTACGCGTTGACGCTTTCGAAGAAGAACGATATTGTCATCATGCAGAGGGGCGAGAAGCCGCGCTGCAACGCGGCGCTCGAGAGGCGTGTCGCGGACAGTGAGCGCATAACAGTTCTGGAAAACGCCGCGGTCGAGAAGATCTCCAGGGAAGAAGACAGGCGATTCGCCTTGTCGCTCTGCGGAACCGGCTGCGGATCGCACAACAGGATGACGGCAGATCATGTCATGGCGGCGATTGGCAGGGTGCCCCGCGAAATCGCGTTTCTGCCCGGGCTCACTGGTATGATCGATAAGCTC
>DAOVNN010000365.1 GCA_030630165.1 Candidatus Krumholzibacteriota bacterium | reverse complement strand
TGAAGGTCGTCAAGGTCTTCTGGGCGCTTGAGGACCAGCTTGCATTCGAGAGGCATTTCCCCGCGATCGGATGGCTGTCGAGTTATTCGCTCTACCACGACAACCTCCGCGAGTATTTCCGCAGCGAGGTCGATGAGGAATGGGAGGATGTCCGGACCACCGCGATGACTCTGCTCCAGAAGGAGGCCGAGCTCAAGGAGCTCGTCCGGCTCGTCGGAGTCGATTCGCTCTCTTCGAGCGACAGGATCGTGCTGGAGACATCGAAACATATAAGGGAGGATTTCCTCCACCAGTCGGCATTCGATCCGGACGATGCCTACACGAGACTCAAGAAGCAGTTCCTCATGCTCAAGATGATCATAGAGCTGCACAGGGCGTGCGAGCGGGCCGTCGAGAAGAAGGCTCCGCTGCGCAAACTGCTCGAGCTCCCGGTCAGGGACAGGATCACGAGGATGAGATATATCAAGGAAGACGACTTCGCCGAGTTCGATTCGATTCTCGGCGACATTACGGCACAGATAGCCGACAGCATGACCGAGAACAGGATCGGGGAGGCTGAGTGACATGGTAACCGAGTACAACACTATCGAAGAGATCGCCGGACCGCTGATATTTCTCGACGAGGTCGATCACGCAACGGTCGAGGAGCTCGTCGAGGTCGAGCTTCCCAACGGCGAGCAGCGCCGGGGCAAGGTCCTCGAGGTCAACCGCAACAGGGTCCTCGTACAGCTGTTCGAGGGAACAAGAGGCGTCGATATCGCCAGGACGAAGGTCCGCTTCCTCGGCAAAAGCCTCGAACTCGCCGTATCGCCCGACATCCTCGGGAGAATCTTCAACGGGCTGGGTATGCCGATCGACGACGGACCGGCAATAATCCCCGAAAAGAAACTCGACATCAACGGCGATCCGATCAACCCGTACGCGCGCGTCTATCCGCAGGAGTTCATCCAGACCGGTATCTCGGCGATAGACGGCCTCAACACGCTCGTGCGCGGGCAGAAGCTTCCGATCTTCTCGGGTTTCGGCCTTCCGCATTCCGAGCTGGCCGCCCAGATCGCCAGACAGGCGACCGTTCCCGGGAAGGAAGCGGCATTCGCCATCGTCTTCGCCGCGATGGGGATCACATTCGAGGAAGCGAACTACTTCATCCGCGATTTCCAGGAGACGGGCGCGATGGAGAGGGTGGTCCTCTTCATCAATCTCGCCAATGATCCGACGATCGAGCGGATCGCGACGCCGCGTGCAGCCCTGACCGCCGCCGAATATCTGGCCTTCGAAAAGGGGATGCACGTACTGGTCATACTCACCGACATGACGAACTACTGCGAGGCGCTCCGCGAGGTCTCGGTCGCGAGGAAAGAGATCCCCGGCAGGCGGGGCTATCCCGGATATCTCTACACCGATCTGGCGACGATCTACGAACGTGCCGGACTGCTCAAGGGCGAGAAGGAGGGAGAAGTGCTTCCGGGATCGATCACCCAGATCCCCGTTCTCTCGATGCCCGATGACGACAAGACCCATCCCATCCCCGATCTTACCGGGTACATCACCGAGGGTCAGGTGATTCTCGACCGCGTCCTGCATCGCAAGGGGATCTATCCGCCGATCAATGTCCTGCCGAGCCTGTCGAGGCTGAGGGACAAGGGGATCGGTGAGGGGCGCACGCGCGAGGACCATCCGCAGATCGCCAACCAGCTCTTCTCGTCATACGCGAAGAGCAAGGAGATCGAGGAACTCGCCGTCGTACTCGGAGAGGCGGCCCTGACCGAGACCGACAGGGCGTTCATGAAGATGGGCGGGAAGTTCGAGGATCGTTTCGTGAGACAGGCGCTCGACGAGAACCGTACGATCGAGGAGACCCTGTCGATCGGCTGGGACCTGCTTACGATGATACCACGCAGCGAGCTCAAGAGGATCAAGGACGACATGATCGACAAGTACCTGCCGGCGAAGGCTGACGACGACGAAGCGCCTGCCGCCGCGGAGGAGGAATCTGCCGAGTGAAGAGAAAGGTCAATCCCAACAGGATGATGCTGCTGCGCCTGAGGCGCAGGCTCGAGCTCGCCCGCCGGGGACACAAGCTTCTGAAGAACAAGCAGGAGAAACTGATGCAGAACTTCATCGCGCTCGCCCGCGAGACGTCCAGTCTGCGCCGCCGCCTCGAGAAGGTCTTCATGGAGATATCGATGCATTATCTCAAGGGCCGCTCCGTAACAGGCAGGCAGCGCCTCGAGGATGCCCTTTCCCTCTCCACGATGAAGGGAACGCTGGAGTCGGAGATGCAGAGCGAGATGAACGTCAGGTACCCGAAATTCACATTCACGATCCCTGATGCCGATCCGGCGTACGGCCTTGCCGGCACTTCACCCGAGCTCGATGTTTCGTTCGAGAAGCTGCGCGGAAACTTCCAGGAGCTCCTCGACCTCTCCGCATCCGAGGACGGTCTCTTCAAGCTGGCCGACGAGCTCGAGAAGACGCGCCGCAGGGTGAACGCCCTCGAGTATATCCTCATACCAGACCTCGAGATGCAGATCCGTTCGATCGAGAGCAAGCTGAGCGAGGCTGAACGCAGCACCCAGGTCCGCCTGATGAAGATCAAGGATATGGTCGAGGCGAGGGAATCCCGACAATAGAATTTGACTGACCGGCCCGCCGTGGATATATTAGAAGTGTACTCACTCCGTTGGGCT
>DAOVNN010000211.1 GCA_030630165.1 Candidatus Krumholzibacteriota bacterium | reverse complement strand
CCGCTGCACGGCGAGTTCGTCGGCGTCGAGGAGCCCCACGACGTGCAGGAGGTACTTGACCTGGCCGCGCCGTACCTCCCCGTGGAGGGCTCGCACGGTGAGATGGTCCTGAGTGTCGGCAAGTCGATATACATGTACGAGAAGGGCGCGGACGGTATCATCGACATAAGCCCGTTCACCTGCATGAACGGTATCGTCTCCGAGGCGGTCTACCAGAGGGTCAGCGCTGATTTCGAGAACATACCGATCAGGAACTTCTACTTCGACGGCACCCAGACCGATCTTGAGAACGATCTTGGGATTTTCATGGAACTCGTCCGCAATTATAATCGTAAAAAAACAAGGAAGCGGATCAGGCGAAATGTGGCCTGAGCCATCCGATTAAGTTATTATTCAGTGTCCCGGAGGCCACTTCGGCGGGTTCGGGTACGTCCGTTTCAACGGCACAGGAGGAGATATGAGGAGAAGGATGCCGACGGTCGCTCTGATCGTCCTGCTGTCAGTTCTTTTTGCCGCTGTTCCCGCGACTGCCGGCGATATAATCGAGGTGGCAATAGAGGCCACCGTGGAGACTCTCGACAACGGCCTCAAGGTGATCCTCGTCGAGGACCACTCGGTGCCGGTCATAAGCTACCAGACATTCTTCCGCGTGGGCGCGCGCAACGAGCGCGCCGGCATCACGGGGATATCGCATTTCATGGAACACATGATGTTCAACGGCGCCGACAAGTACGGCCCGAAGGAGTTCGACGCCGTCCTCGAGGCGAACGGCGGGTACTCGAACGCCTTCACCTCCAACGACATGACGGCGTACTACGAGGACATATCGAGCGACGGGCTCGAGCTCTGCGTCGATCTCGACTCTGACAGGATAAAGTCGCTCACCCTCGACCCGAAGTTCATCGCCAGCGAGATGAACGTCGTCAAGGAGGAGCGCCGCCTGCGCATCGACAACTCGGTGCGGGGCCAGATGCGGGAGGATCTCGACGCGATCGCGTTCAAGGCTCATCCCTACAAGTGGCCCGTCATCGGGTGGATGTCCGATCTCGACGCGATCGACCGCGATGACTGCGTGGAGTACTTCAAGACCTACTACGCACCCAACAACGCGATCCTCATCGTCGCCGGCGACTTCGATACGAAGAAGGCGATGAAGCTGATACATCAGTACTACGATGACATACCGGCCCAGGAGCCGCCAAAGCCGGTGCGCACCGTCGAGCCGGAGCAGATGGGCGAAAGGCGCGGAGTGGTCCGTAAGAGGGCCGAGCTCCCCGCCGTGATGATCGCCTATCACACCCCCGATATAAAGAGCGAGGACATCTATACGCTCGATGTCCTCCAGCAGATTCTCACCGGGGGAAAGAGCTCGAGGCTCCACCGCAGGCTCGTCCGCGAGACGGAGGCTGCGATGTCTGTGCGGGCATCCTTCCCGTGGAGGATCGATCCCTACCTCTTCGAGTTCAATATCAAGATGAAGCCCGGCCACGAGACGCTTGAGGCCGAGGAGGCTGTATACGCCGAGCTGATCGACATCATTGAGAACGGCGTACGGGAGGAAGAGCTCGCACGCGCCAAGAACGTCCTCGAGGCCGACTTTGTCAGGTCGATGCAGACCGTTAACGGCAGGGCGACCAAGATCGGCCGGTACGAGATCCTTTTCGGCGACTACCGGGAGATCATGAACGTACCCGGCCGCTACAGGGCCGTGACCGATGAGCAGGTCCGCGCGGCCGCGCAGAAATATTTCGCGAGCAGGAACAGAACGGTTGTGACGCTGGTGCCCGAGGCATAGGAGGATCATGAAATGAGAAGGATATTCACGGCATTGATCTCGGCAGCCATGATCGCCGCCGCCGTTCCCGCCGCCGCGGGCACGAGGGACGTCAAGCTCCCCGACTATGAGGAGCATGTAATGAAGAACGGCCTGAAGGTCTTCATCGTTCCTGCGAGCGAGGTCCCGCTCGTGACTATGAGGCTTCTTATCCCGGCTGGATCGTACACAGACAAAGAGGGAGACGAGGGACTGGCCGCGATGACGGCGAGGCTCCTGCTCAACGGCGCCGGCGGCATGGGCGCCGAGGAGATATCGGCGTCGGTCGAGGGAGTCGGCGGGAGGCTCGACGCCTGGGCCGGGCGCGACTACGCGATCGTCACCGGTGATTTTCTCTCCCGCGACTTCGAGCTCGGTCTCGATCATCTCGCCCGGGTCGTGACGAGGCCCGATTTTCCCGCCGAAGAGTTCGAGAGGGAGAGATCTATCGTCCTCGCCGAGGCGATGAGCGTAAAGGAAAACCCGTACGCGCTGGCCAACAGGGAATTTCTCAGGCTCCTCCTCGCGCCGGACCCCTACGGCAACCCGGTCGACGGCTATCCTGCGAGCGTGAGGAAGATGTCCCGTGATGACGTCTTCTTTTTCCATAAGGAACACTACGTACCCGAAGGCGCCATCCTCGCCGTAGTCGGCGATGTCGATGCAGGGAAGGCAAAAAAGCTTATCGAGAAAAAGCTCGGCGGCTGGAAAAGCGGCGCTCCGGTTCTCGTTCGTATCGTCAACGTCAATCGAACGGAGATCCTGTCCCGCAGGGTGATCGTCATCGACAAGCCTGACCTCACGCAGAGCCAGATCAGGATCGGGAATATCGCCGTCGGCAGGAACACGCCCGATTACTTCGATCTGAAAGTGGCCAACAGCATACTCGGCGGAGGGTTCACTTCGAGATTGATGGACGAGATCCGCGTCAACCGCGGCCTTTCGTACGGCGCGAGAAGCGGCCTCGGCCAGTTCCGCTACGGCGGCTTCTTCGGGATCTACACACACACAAAGAACGCCACCCTGCGCGAAACGATCGACGTCGCTCTCGAGCAGGTAAGGCTGATGCGCGACGTGAAGGTCGAAGACGAGGAACTCGCCGGGAGCAGGCGCTACATATCGGGCCTCTTCCCCTTCGACATCGAGACGAACGCGGACATCGCCCAGTGGATGACCGATCTGGATTTCTATAGTCTCGGCGGGGATTTCGTCGAGAAGTACCGCAGCAGGATAGGCGCGGTTTCATCCGACGACGTCATGCGCGTCGCCAGGGAACACTTCGGCTACGATGCGAACCTGATCGTCGTCATGACGAACTACGATGAGACGAAACAGCAGCTCGAGGGCCTCGGCGATATAGAGGTCATCTCTATGTCAGAGATAGAATAGACGGCAGGGATCTGTTACCTGGGGAGCAGGCCCATCAGTTCTGCCTGGCGCCTGAGCCCCGTATCGAGGGATACAGGCGAGAAGCCGAGTTCGGCCGAGGCGGCCGAATGGTCGAAGACCTTGTCCTCGAGAAGGCGCATGATCTGGACCGGCTTTACCGGCAGTGACGGGAGTATCTTCAGCGCGGCTATGGCCGCGCCCAGGGGTACGGGGACCATCATGATCCTCCGGTCGAGTATTCCGGCGATCATTTCAACGATCTCCCTGAGCGGGTGAACGCTTCCGCCCGAGATCTCGTAGCTCTTTCCCGCAGCGGCGGGGGAGAGCAGCGAAGCCGTGATGCACGAGGCGAGGTCGAAGGCCGAAACGGGCTGGAAGAGCGACTTCCCTCCGCCGGGCAGCAGGATCACCCTTTTTCCCGCGATATATTTTATAAGCTTCGACATGTTCCGGTCGATCGGAGTGCCGTAGATCATCGTCGGTCGGAATATCGTCCATGGGATCCCCGAGGATGTCACGATCTTCTCCGACGCCTCGATCCTCACCGCCTCGTCGCGGAAGCGCGAGAAGAGCCCGGTCGAACTGATCGCCACGATGCTCCTCGCCCCGGGGCAGCCCCTGAGTATCGCTTCCGAATGGTATATCGACGAGATGTTGACGATCGCGCGGTCGCCGTCCCACGCGCCTGAGATCGAACCGGCGTCTCGGGCGTCACCCTCGACCGTCCTGACCGGCCAGGCGCAGAGGTCGCCGAGCGGATCACCAGGTCTCGTCAGGCAGACGATGTCGGCGTCCCGGGCGAGGGGGGACCGGAAAAGATCTCCGAGAAAAGCGCGACCGGTATTACCCGACGCGCCTGTTATGAACAATCTTGTCTGCATTCCGGCCTTTCAGCCTGTCGTCACTGTCGTCATCTCGAATTCCGGCGGGTCGAGCATCGTCTTCTTGACGGCACAGAGATCGACCGTATGGAGGAGCGCGTTCTTGTACTTCTCGGGGAAATCGGGCGGCAGCACGATCTCCAGCGTGATCCTTGTCACCTTGTGTGTCGCCGGATCGCGCTTGTCGCGCTGGACGACGCTGATATTATCGAAAGGGATACCTCTCTTCTCGCAGAAGTAGACGACGTAGATTCCCGCGCACGAGGCGAGGGATGCGAAAAAGAGCGAGAAGGGCGCGGGCTGCGTCCCGTCGCCGCCAGCCATGACGGACTGATCGGTAAGGACTGTGTGCTGACCCACCTGGGCGCTGGTCAGTTTATTTCCTGGAAATGTTACTGTGATCTCCACTATTTCTCCCTGTCGTGAGTAATCCATCAGAAAAGAAAAATGCCTGAGGGGGGAGTCGAACCCCCACAAGGTTGCCCTCACTGCGCCCTGAACGCAGCGCGTCTACCAGTTCCGCCACTCAGGCACTCTCTTTGCAGGTAAGTACAATAATTAACGCCGGATAGTTTGTCAAGACCGCCGTCTGGAGGAGTTTCTTGCACATTCCGGCGTGTGGGCGTACTATACCGCCAGTTTTATTGTCAGTGGTTCTGATAAGGGAGGAAAGATGTTGAGACTTGCCGCAGTGCTCCTGTGCGTTCTGCTTCTGGCTGCGTGTGCACCGCAGCGGACGACGGAGATCGACCTCGATACCGACACGGCAGAGGACGCCGACTACTCGAGCTCCGACCTGTTACTGATATCCGACGAAATGGTCAACTCGATAAAGGCCAACGGGTTCCACCAGATGTACGCTTCCGCGCACAACGGTCAGCGACCGGTCATGATCCTCGCCAGGGCGCTCGAGAACAACACCGACGAGCACATCGACACGAGGATGATCCTCGACAAGGTCCGCACCGCCCTGATCAAGGACGGCGTAGCCCAGTTCGTCGACGACCAGGCCTTCGACCAGGCGCTCGACCAGCTGAACATGCAGGCGACCGATCTCTACGACGACTCGAAGGCCGCTCAGCTCGGCCGGTTCGTCGGGGCGCATTACATCATGCGCGGATCGATCGGCAATATTCGCAAGATGGACGGTCGCGAGACGAGGAACTATTTCCTCATCACGATGACGATCGTCGATATAGAGACTCTCCTGATCACCTGGATCGATGAGGTCGAGTACAAGCGCAAGAGCACAAAGGGCTCGGTGCGCTGGT
>DAOVNN010000158.1 GCA_030630165.1 Candidatus Krumholzibacteriota bacterium | reverse complement strand
TGATCCGGAGAGCGGGACCCTCTTCTTCACTACCGACAACAGCAGGGGTTTTCGCGACCTCAACTCGGTCGACATCGAAACGGGAAAGACGAAGGTCCTCTGCAAGGACAACCGCACGGGCGACCTCGTATATTGCCGATCAGATTCGACGATATGGGGCATGAGGCACAATGAGGGATTCACCAGCATCATCGTGTTCATCCCCCCTTATGAGGACGGATACGAGCTCGTCAAGCTGAGGTACGGGATCGACATGTTCGATATCGACATATCGCCCGACGGAAGGTATCTCACCGGCACTATGACCGATATAAGCGGGCGCCAGAGGCTCATCAGGATGGAGACGGCCAGGCTGATGACGGGCGACGGCACCTGGGAGCTGATCCACGAGTTCACCGACAACAACGCGGCGAACTTTGTCCATTCACCGGACGGGCGGTACCTCTACGGGACCTCATACGTTACGGGCACGTCCAATATATTCCGGTTCGATCTCGAGCAATGGAAACTCGAGGCGATGAGCAACTTCGAGGTCGGGGGCTTCCGTCCCCTCCCCGTACCGGACGATTCGCTGATCACCTTCAGATACACAGGCGAAGGATTCGAGCCGGTGATGATACCGGTAAAACCGATCGAGGATGTAGCCGCCGTGAGATATCTCGGCCAGGCGGTCATCAACAAGCACCCCGTCTTAGAGGACTGGAAGCTCTCATCGCCGAAGGAGATCGAGATCGACTCGATGAAGACATACGAGGGTGAGTACAGCCCCACGAAAAACCTCGGAGTGACCTCCCTCTACCCGATCGTCGAGGGATACAAGGATTACGGAACGATAGGGCTGAGATTCAACATGATGGATCCGGTCGGGATAAACGTGCTCGACATGGCTGCCTCGTACACACCCAACACGAACCTGCCGGAGAACGAACGGGCGCACTTCAGATTCAAGTACTCGAGGGGAAGATGGGGCGCGACCGGTTACTATAACCGCGCCGATTTCTACGACCTCTTCGGCCCGACGAAGGTAAGCAGAAAGGGGCACTCGCTCGCCCTCGACTACGATTACGGATTCCTCGTCGACAGACCGAAAAAGCTCGGGCTGAACGTTCGCGCCGCAGCGTACGGCAACCTCGAGTATCTCCCCCACTACCAGAACATCCAGGCGACGATAAAGGATTTCTACACCCTCGAGGGTTCTCTCACTTACAGGCACGTGCGACGGACGATAGGCGGAATACAGGCGGAGAAGGGAATCAAATTCTCCCTCAACGAATATTCCTCGCTGATCAACGGCGAGCTCTACCCGCTCTTCTACGGGACTCTCGACCTCGGGGTCCTGCTTCCCTGGGATCATTCATCGGTATGGCTGAGGACATCGGGAGGTTTCTCGCTCGGCGACAGGGCGGAATCGAACTCGTACTTCTTCTTCGGAGGATTCGGAAACAACTATGTCGACCACCAGAAGGTCGACAGGTACAGGGAGTTCCACGCATTCCCCGGTGTCGAGCTGAACGAGATCGGCGGCACGAACTTTCTCAAAGGTATGGTCGAGTGGACGCTCCCCCCCTTGAGGTTCTCCTCACTCGGATGGCCCTCGCTCTACGCCAACTGGGCGAGCCTCGCCTTTTTCGGCTCAGCGATCGCGACCAATGTAGATCCCGACTACGAGGGCGTCGAGGTAGCCAACGCCGGCGCTCAGCTGAACCTCAAGATCGTATTCTTCTCATCGCTGCAGACGACCTTCTCGGCCGGCTACGCATTCGCTTTCGAGGAGGGCCGCGGCCCGAGGGAAGAGTTAATGCTGTCCTTGAAGATATTGAGATAACCGACAGGGGTATTGAGAGTTGAACTATCTTATCGCCATTATCCCCGTCCTCGTCTTCCTTCTCATCCTCAAGGCGATGGACTCATTCAAGCTCGTCCGCTTCCGGCACGTCGCTGCAAGCCTCGCTGCCGGGTTCGTCGCCGCGATAGCCGCCTTCTTCATCACGACGGAACTGATGCCGGCGACAGGCCTCGAGTTTATCCATTACTCGAGATACGTCGCCCCGGTAGTAGAGGAGACATTGAAGAGCGCCTGGATAGTATGGCTGCTCACCAGGCGCAGGACCGGATTCATGGTCGATACCGCAATACACGGCTTTGCGGTCGGAGCAGGGTTCGCCATTATTGAGAATGTCTACTATCTCAACACGATGACTGGCTACGGTATAGCCTTCAGCGTCGTGCGAGGATTCGGCCCGGCGCTGATGCACGGAACATCTACTGCCATCTTCGGTGTACTCGCGAAGACGGCCTCGGAGCTGCGCGGCTCGGTATCAGCCACCACGGCCTTTCCGGCATTCCTGATGGCGGTACTTATACACTCGCTCTTCAATCACTTCTTCGTATCCCCCCGCTTCTCGGCCCTCGCGCTGCTCATCGGCGTCCCCCTCGTGATGACGCTCGTCTTCCGGCAGAGCGAACGTACCCTGCGCAGGTGGCTCGGGATCGGCTTCGACTCCGACCAGCAGATGCTCGAGATGATAACCTCTGGTGATATTGGGAATACCCCGGTGGGCGAATACCTCATCTCGCTCAAGCGCACCTTCTCCGGGGAGATCGTGGCAGACATGCTCTGCTGCCTCAGGCTGCACCTGGAGCTCTCTATCAGGGCCAAGGGTATCCTGCTGATGAGGGAAAACGGATTCGAGCCTCCACCCGATCCCGACGTCGAGGACATGTTCAGCGAGCTGAAATACCTCGAGGGCCGCATCGGAGTGACCGGCAAACTCGCACTGCACCCGCTGCTGCGCTGGAGCAGCCGCGATCTCTGGCAACTGCATATGCTATCGGGGTTCATGCCGGGGAAACGCCTGTAATCCATGAAAAGAGAAGGGCGACCGACTGGCGGCCGCCCTTGATTTCAAATACTGGCTTGCAGGCTCTAGAAATCGACCGGGTAGATGGTCTTGCGCTTGTTGCCCTTCGCCCTATCGGCGGCGGCCTTTACCATCTCGGCGATCTGAGCATTCAGGGCTTCAGCCGCATCTCCACTCATCCTGAGACCGTGCTTCTTGGCCAGTTCCTTGATCCTCGAGGCATAAACGAAAGTCTCTGCCATCTTATCCCTCCTTCTTTCTGTCGCTTGACAGGCTTAGAGACGAGTTGCTTACCTTCATACCTGAATGGAGCCTAAACCGCTTCCATTTGCCTTGTCAACGTCAATTGTCACTTTTTTTTAAGGATTATTCTCGCGTCAGCGATGACGCATTTTTCCTCCGTACAGAGCACCGGATTGAGATCGACCGATTCTATCTCGCCGGCCATCTCGACGATAAGGGTCGAAAACTCCACTATAAGTTTCTTGAATTCCCCGATATTCACACCTGCCGCTCCACGGTAGCCGCGCAGCATGCTGCCTGCCCTTATGTCATCTATCATCGACTCGACGATATCCCCGGTGACCGGCGCCATCCTGATCGCAGTGTCCTTGTAGATCTCGACGCCGACGCCGCCCATACCTGCTATAACCACCGCTCCGAACTGCTGATCGATCTTTCCGCCGACGATAAGCTCCATCCCGGGGAGCATCTCTTCGACGAGGACCCCTTCGAACCCTTCGATCCCCTTGAAACGGCCGAAGACCTCCCGCATCGCTTCCGGGCCTTCGATCCCCACAGCCACTCCCCCGGCGTCCGATTTGTGGACGATATCGGGTGAAACGACCTTTGCGACAACGGGCCAGCCGATGCGTTCGCCGGCTGCGACCGTCTCCTCTTCCGTTCGAACCCATTCGAAACGGGGCACGTCGAAACCGGCTTCAGCGAAGAGGCGCTTCGCGTCCGGCTCGAGGACCCATCCGTACTTCTTCGATTCTTTCAGGATAGCGGCTGCGGTTTCGTTCAGCATGACCTGCACCTCTTCATAGCCTCGACCATCAGGACCGCTCCCTCGATCGAGTGCGAGACGGGAACGTTGTTGAGCTGGAAGCCCTCGATGATCATCCTGTATTTCTCCACGTGCGGCACGTATGCCACGATCGGCTTCCCCTCCTCCTGGTAGACCTGGCTGAGCCTCGCCCCCACGTCGGAGGTGACTTCGGGAATATATGGAAGCAGCAGCATGATAATACAGTCGATGTCGGGAAGCCTGCTCAGCTCACCGGCCGCCACGACAAAATCATCGTCTTTTGCGCTGCCCGTCAGATCGATCGGGTTGCCCAGCGAGGCGATCGGCTGGACGCTCTCGGAGAGACGTCCACGTATCCTCGCCTGTGTCTCTTCGGAGAACTCCGGCACGATAAGTTCAGATGCCACACAGGTATCTACTGCCACTGCGCCGTGTCCTCCGCTTGCGGTGACGATACCGACCCTGCCCTCTATGCCCCTCGGGTAGCAGCTGAGCGATTCGCAGAAAGAGACCATCTCGTACTCGTCCCTGGCCTCGACTATCCCGAACTGGCGCATTATGGATGTGAAGACAGTGTAGTCCCCCGCAATCGATGCTGTGTGGCTCGTCACGGCCCTGATCCCCTCCTGGCTCTTGCCCGCCTTCATGATTATTACCGGCTTCGGGCTCCTGCTCGCCGCCATGACGAATTCCCGCCCCTCTCCGGGACCGAATCCTTCGACGTAGAAAGCGATCACGTCTGTCTTCTCGTCCCTCACGAGATACTTGAGCAGCTCGAGTTCTCCGACGCCGGCCTTGTTGCCGATACTGACCGCCCTCGAGAGCCCGATCCCCTGCCCGGCGAATTTTACCATCTGGTCGACGAGTATCCCACCGCTCTGACTGACGATTGCGACGTTCCCCGCCTCGGGCCTTACCATCCTCTCACTCGGTAGAAAGAGGGAGTCGACCACCCCGGAGGAATATATCCCGAGACAGTTCGGACCGATTATAGGGAAATCGGCCTCGGCGGCGAGCTCCTCGAACTGCTGCCGCAGGTCGTGCCTCCCCGTCTCGGCGAATCCGCCCGATATCACGGCGGCCCCGCCGACCCAGGCATCGATGCATTCCCTCAGCACGCCCGGTACGTACTCGGCCCGCACTGCGACTATTACCAGATCGATCTTCTCGGGGATTTCCGAGATCGAAGTGTATATCTTTTCCTTGTGGTACATCCCGCCCTTCGGATTCACTCCGTAGACCTTCACCGGGTAGCGGAAGTAGTTCTTGTTGAAGATGATGTTGGCGGGGTGGCGCTCATTGCTCAGCGACAGCCCGACGACCGCCATCGTCTTCGGTTCAAAAAAGGTCCTGAAATCCAAAAGTCCTCCTTGTAAGGGCGCTTTCCGTCAGAAACCTAATGTGCAACAGTGCAGTCTCACTGTCAAGAGCCGAGCGTATCTTTGCCGCCCTCCACTTCAAGGATCTCCCGCCTCGCCCTGTCCTCGTCGACGAACCAGAGCAGCACCGCGCCGCCAATGAAAAGGATCGACACCGATGTGATGCCGAGCCTCGTCGCCGTCTCGGCACTTGTTCCGAACGAGCGCAGAACCAGCCCGGTCGTACCGATCAATACAGGGCCCATGACGGCGGCAAACTTGCCGATCATGTTATAAAATCCGAAGTATCTCGCCGACTTTCCCTCCGGGATCATTCCCGCGAAGAGAGAACGGCTCAGGGCCTGGATACCCCCCTGGACGAGGCCGACCGAGACGGCGAGGACATAGAACTCCTCGCGGCTGTCCATAAGCGCCGCCCATACCGTAACGAAGAGGTAGACCCCTATCGCGATGAATATCGCGCGGCGCGCACCGATCCTCGCGCCGAGCCTCCCGAACGCTATCGCCGACGGGAACCCGACGAACTGCGTCACGAGGAGGGCAAGTATCAGGTCGTTTCGCTCGAGACCGATAGACATCCCGTAATCGACGGCCATCCTGACGATCGTATCCACTCCGTCTATGTAGAGCCAGTATGCAAGAAGGAAGAGGAACACTGTTCTGAGCCTGCGTATCGCCCTGAATGTCCCGATCAGTTCCTTGATTCCACCGGTTACTATCCTGCCGATACCCTCCGTACGCTCCGGGCGCTTCTCTTTTACGAACATTATCAGGGGGATCGTAAATACGGCCCACCAGACTCCCACAGTCAGGAAGGAGTACCTGACCGCTTCCTCCGGCCCTGCGAGCCCGAAGCTTTCAGGGCGCAGTGTCATCGCGATATTGAGGGCGAAGAGAAGGCCGCCGCCCAGATACCCCAGTCCGTAGCCCAGCGCCGACACCCTCTCCCTCTGCCTGGACCCTGCGACCGAGACGAGCAGGGAGTCGTTGAAGACAATGCTTCCGCTGAATCCGATAGAGGCGAGGATGAAGACGAAGATCGCCGCCTTCCAGTCACCGCGGGATACCATCCAGAGGGACGATGTCATCACGGCTCCAAGGAAGGCGAAGAAGACAAGGAACCTCTTCCTCGCCGAACCGCGGTCGGCAATGGAGCCGAGCACCGGCGCAAACAGGGCCACTGCGATCCCGGCAGCCGAGTTGGCAAGTGCGAGTCTTGCCGTCGTCACGGTCGTATCCGCGCCCGAGCTCCAGTACTCGTTGAAGAAGACGGGGAAAAACCCGGCCATCACCGTCGTGGCAAAGGCGGAGTTGGCCCAGTCGTACATCGCCCAGGAGAAGATTGCTTTTCTGTCGGTGGTTCCACTCATCAATTTCACTTTTTTTAACGCTTCAACTGACAATTCTATACGATTTTCACCGGATATGAACAGATTTCTCACTTGACAATATACTTACTATAATGCATAATACAGACGATTATCGTATAATAACACTGAATTCGTAATTTGTGAGGTTCGATAATGAATAAAAAAGTAAAAGAAAGAAGTTCCGCGAAGAAGAAGCAGGTCA
>DAOVNN010000133.1 GCA_030630165.1 Candidatus Krumholzibacteriota bacterium | reverse complement strand
GACCCTCAGGATAGACCTCTCCCCCGTATTCCGCAGCGCCGCCCTCTTCAGGGAAGGGACCCGGCACCCCCTCGAGACTTTTGGCGCTCCCGGTTCACGCCCTCCAGGCTCGCCTGATCAGCTTCCCCCGCCGAAGAGATGGTCGCTTCTCGACCTTCCGGAGGAATGGGATCTCGATATACCGACCGATGATGATGAATCGGAAAAGGACCTTTCATCTCTGCTCGTAAGGGCAGTCGGCGGGATCGACCCGGTACTCTCAAAGGCACTTACCGCAATGTTCGAGTCCGATCCGGATGGGCTGACCGGTGCAATCAGGGAGATCGGCGTGCGCATGTCATCGGGTGACTTCGAATGGAATATCTACGATTTCCCCGAATCGGGCGACCGCGGGGCCTGCACGGCATACCCTGTCGCGATCCCTTTCGATCCGAGGCCGGACAGCCCCGACGGGATATCAGGGATCCTCGACATCAGGACAGAAGAAAAGGTCCTCCCCGTATTCACCATCTGGCTGAAAAAAGCCGCTTCGAAACATCATCGCCGTGCCCTTAAAAAAGCCCGGCGCCTGCTGGCCAATGTCAGCGAGGATCTCGAGTCGGCCCGCCGGGCCGAGGAATTCCGTTACATGGGCAATCTGCTTGTCACCTGGCGCCACAGGCTCAGGAAAGGGATGAATGAGATCACGGCGATGGATTTCAACGGCGAGGATGAGATCACGATACCACTCGACCCCGCTCTCGATCCCGAGAAGAACATCCAGACCTATTTCCGCAGGGCAAAGAAGGGCGACAAGGGTCTGGAGATAATCAAGGCCCGCAGGGCGAGCATCAGGGAGGATATCGATGATCTCGAAAAGAGCATCGCGAAGACAGATGCGACCAAGGACCCGGCCAGGCTCGCCGCGATGATCATCCCGGAGGGCGCTTCTCTCACCCGCGCGGGTAAAGTCAGGGAGAAAGACAAGCCCCGCTTCAAGTCCTTCCCCATCGACGACACCCACACGATACTCGTCGGGCGCAGCGACAGGGAAAACGATGAGCTCACCCACCGCTACGCCGCCCCGACCGACCTGTGGTTCCACGCCCAGGGAACACCCGGATCGCACGTACTCCTCAGGGGCGCCAACCGCTCGACACCCTCGCGGATCATTGAGATGGCGGCCGAGACCGCCGCCTGGTTCAGCAAGGCGAGGGGCTCGGGGACTGTCCCCGTGATCTGCGCAGAGAAGAGATATGTCCGGCGCCCGCGCGGCGCCAGGCCCGGCACCGCTTCATGCATCAGGTCGAAGACGCTCTTCGTCACACCCCGGATCCCTGACAACAATTCCTGATTGCCTGTCGCTGATCGTTTAAAGTTTTTGGGGAATATTCTCCATACGGTACCGTATGGAGAATTTTTGCCGATTTCTTTTATCCCGGAAGCCTCATCCATTATTTCCGTTTCTCCGTTAAGAGACGCATGCAGATCCTCGCAGCGAACGGCCCATCTGTCTGTAGACGAACATCCTCGCCCTGGCCTCGGCCTCATCCCCCGCAAACCCGGCCTTCCTGAAAAGGTCCAGCACAAATGCCATACGACGGTCTCTGTTCTCATTCAGATGTTTCCCGGCCATGGGATCACGCTGCGCCCAGCAGTAGATAGCCTTCTCGAAGGTGTGCATCCCCATATTCTCGACGATACGCTCAACCTCTTCGAGCAGCTGATCAGCGGGAAGATCCAGTTTCCTGATCGCATCTGTCACAGGTGCCGTACACGTCAAATAGTAATAATCGAGCAATGCTTCGAGCAGGTCGCTTCGGTCCTTGAAATGCCAGTAGAAACTGCCCTTGGTCACTCCCAGGTCGCGTGCCAGACGCTCGACTTTTACCTTTTCAATGCCTTCATCTTCCAGTGTATCGAGCGCCGCGTCGAGCCAGTCGATGCGATTCAACCGGATCTTTCTCTTTTTAACCTTCTTTTTCAGCGGATTCCCTTTTCTTGTAGAACTTTTCTTGTAGAAAAAGAGGGCCCTGCCGGACCCTCTTCACTCTGCGCAGCCGGGACACCTGTCGTCCCTAACTGCATCAGCCACGTCTTCCTGTTACCACGGGGTATAAAGGAATCGCAAGAGCCGTACCACAACCCCGAAAAGCGGCTCGAAACGGCGGCGCTCCAACCTGTTGTCCTGAATACAAATCGAGGCCCGGTTGAGAAAGCTGTCACTTTCCCACTTCCGGGCCTCCTGAAGTCGGGTAAAATATCTTGAAGTCGCGTTAAATTCTTTTTCTCGACTATTTCTCGGCGTAGCCGGTCTCTGTACCCAGGATCCAGTCATTCGTGTCTCCCGCACCGAGCCCGAGGGCTACCGGCGCAAACATCCCCCACTGAACGACTACCACGCAAAGAGGCGTCGGCCCCTCTTCAACAGGCTTGATGCTGAGAAGATGATGCTCATTATCGATCCTGAAGAAAAACAGTTCGCATTCTACATCTGCCGTAATCCTGTAAACCACACCGTCGAACCTGACCAGCTCGTACGTCGCCCCCGATGTCTTATCTGTGGGCAGGCCCAGTCCATCGTCCGCACGGGCAAACGGTGCGGCGAGAATCATCACGACGACCAGCACCATCAGTATCTTGCTGCTGCCCCTCATCAAAGACCTCCTCTCTACCTCTCTGGTAGAATTCACAACACTCCCTGTCCGGTCATAGTATCCCTGGAATAGGACATCCCTTCATGCAAAACAGAATATACCACACTTTTAGTAATTTTTCTATATGATTTTACGTAATACACAAGCAGGTTGTAAAAATAGTTTACGCCTCGTCGAGAAGGGTTCTGACCTCCGCGAGAAGCGTCTCCAGAGGATCCCCGTCGATCGTACGGACGATCTCGCCCTTTCTGAAGAGAATATAGCCCTTCTTCGAGCCGGCGATCCCGATATCAGCCTCACGGGCCTCCCCGGGGCCGTTCACCTCGCATCCCATCACTGCCACGCTTATCCCGGCCCCGCAGCCGCTGATCTCCCTTTCGAGCCTGCCGGCTATGGCATCGACGTCGAGATGGCACCTGCCGCAGGTCGGACACGATATGATCCTGGGGAAATCATCCCTCAGACCGAGAGAGGAGAGAAGGGCCGCCGCCACGATGACCTCGTTGACCGGATCGCCCGAGAGCGATATGCGGATCGTATCCCCGATCCCCATCGAGAGGAGTTTGGTCAGAGCAACGACCGATCTCGCCGCGCCGCTGAGCGGGGGTCCCGCCTCGGTGACACCAGCATGTATCGGATAGTCGCAGGTCCCGGCGAAGAGGGTGTTCGCCTCCACGGTAACGTTCGGATCTGAAGATTTCAGACTGAAGATCATCTCGTCGAATCCCCACCCCGATATCATTTCCATGTACCCGGCGGCGCTCTCACTGAGAGCCCGCGCGGGTTCGATGCTGGCGAGCTCTTTAAGCCTTTTCTCGAGACTGCCGGCATTCACTCCGACACGGACGGGTATCCCCGCTTCCCCTGCCGCCTCGATCACCGCCCTCACCTTCTCTTCGTTTCCGATGTTGCCGGGGTTGATCCGCAGTCCCGCCGCGCCTTTTTTCGCGGCGCCGACGGCGAGGGTGTGATGGAAATGGATATCCGCGACGACCGGCAGGCGGCTCTCGCCGAGGATCGCGGGAAGCGCTTCGAGGTCGCCTTCGTCGCGGATCGCGACGCGGACTATCTGGCAGCCTGCGCGGTAGAGGGCGCCGATCTCATCGAGGGTATCACCCGTACGGGAAGCGGGGCAGGTGCACATCGACTGGATGCTGACGGGGGCGTCCCCGCCGATCGCCACATCGCCGCAGGAGACCTGTCTTGTCTTCCTTCTTGCCGCTGCGCTCATCACGAATCTCCCTTCAGCGCGGGGCCCGCGACTCTCGCATCACCCTCACGCTTCGTATAGCCGCTCATGTCGAGATACTCGAGCAGCGGGACGGCATATTTCCTGGACAGCCCGAGCTCGTCCTTGAACTCGCCTATGGTCATTTCACCCTTATCGCCGATGATGCCGGCTACTTTCGCGACGGCATCAGCAAATGCCCGGGCGGAGATCCATCCCTCTCCTCCCACGCGCACTATCTTACCGCCGTCCTGCAGTATATGGATACAGCTGTTCATCTTCTTCTCGTCACCGGCCGCTATCGGGAGGAGGTCGCCCTTCATCGGGAATTTCCAGCCCGCCTCCGTGATGAACGCCTCGAGTTTCTCGACGAGGACCTTCGTCTCGCCGGTGAGCTCGAGCTCGTCCGAGCCGGCTCTCACCTTTCCGCCCTTGAAAAAGAGCCTCTTCTCCGCCTTCCCCTTCTCAAGGAGAAGATCGAAGAGCGGGCTGCCGGTCAGGCCGGCAAGAGAGCGCAGTTCCTCGCGGTCAACGCCCCACACCAGCTCGTTGCCGCCGGTGACATCCTCGAGCGCGGCGACTATCTTCTCTTCATAGCTGCTCACCGTCTCCCCGTGATAGAGCCTGCCGCCGTCCGAGACGAGCGCTCCGGTCGACTCGAGGGACCGCACCGTTTCCGCTGTCGCTTCAGGACCGATGCCGTACATCGCGAGCTTTTCAGGTTCGAGCCCGGCCGGCCCGGCGCTTGCCGCGAGCGCAGTGACGACACGCTCCGCATCTCCCGAGTCGAGCTCTGCGAGAATAGCGAGTCTTTCCTCCTGGAAACGTTTCTCCTTCGGCGCCGACGGTGAAACGATGCGTCCGCCGGCGAGTATTCTCATCGGCGAATATGTGCGCAGCACGAATCGGTCGCCGGCCATCGCCGCGGCCGGCTTCTCGAGGCGAAGCTGGATCATCCCGCTCTCTCCCGGACCGAGATGTTCGCTGTCGAGCAGGACCGCGCGCGCCAGCAGCTCGGCTGCGGCGTGATGAAACCTCACCCTCTGGTTGTTCTTGAGTTTCGAACCGGGGAGCCGGCTCATCTCGATACGGACGTCGATCATCGAAGAGACGGGAAGCACTCCGGGCTCCACGAGCTGATCTCCCGTGTGGACATCCTCGACCTTTACGCCGTGAAGCGCCAGCGCAGTCCGCATCCCGGATACCGATTCATCTATATCATGCTCGAACGACTGGACCTCCCTCACCCTTACCCTGCGGCCCTGCGGCTCAAGCGAGAGCTCGTCGCCCGTGCTCACCCGTCCGCTCCATGTCGTCCCCGTCACTATCGTACCTATGCCGCTTCTCGTGAATATCCTGTCGATCGGCATCCTGAAGAATCCGCCGGGTGACCTTCCCACCGCTCCGGCGGCCACACGGGCCAGTTCCGCCCTGAGCTCCTCTATCCCCTCACCGCTGACGACCGATGTCCTCACAAACGGACTGCCCTCGAGCTGCGTTCCTTCGAGAAGGTCAGTGACCTCGCTCTCGACAACGCCGGCGATCTCCTCGTCGACCAGGTCCATCTTGGTAAGGGCGATCACGCCGCTGCGCACACCGAGAAGCCTCAGCACCTCGAAGTGTTCATCGGTCTGGGGCATCACGCCTTCGTCGGCCGCCACGGCGATCAGCGCGACGTCGACCCCGACCGCGCCGGACACCATGTTCTTGACGAAACGCTCGTGGCCCGGCACGTCGACGACCCCGGCCTCGATCCCTGCGCCGAGATCGATCGGGGCAAAGCCGAGGACGATCGATATACCCCGCTTCTTCTCCTCGGCGAGGCGATCGGTATCGTGCCCCGTGAGGGCCTTGACCAGCTCGGTCTTGCCGTGATCGACATGGCCGGCAGTTCCTATGATGACGTGTTTCATAACTTCCATGTATAAAGCAAATCTGTTATATTAATCCTGTCCCCTGGTCACCCCCTGAGATCCCGGCAGATGACTCAATATCTCAGAAAAAGGAGCGTATGGCAATGATACTGTCGAGGTGGACTCGATCGACCGACATAAAACGCTGCTCTGGATCATGCCTTTGCCTTCTGCTTACTGGACTGATTTTACTGGTATCAACATCCTGCAGTGACGAATCAAGCCCCGTCGGCCCATCCATTGATCCGGTCGATTGCATCAACTATGAGGACTACTTACACATCGCGGGGTCCTGGGACCCCCGGGGAATGAATGTCCACAATGTGGCTGTTTCAGGCGACTGCGCATATGTGATCACCTCTGCCTTTCAGGATGGCCTTGATTCAGGTCTCTTCATCGTAGACATCAGTTCGCCTGGTCTGCCGACGTTAATTGGACCGGTCGATATGCCTATGCAGAGTTCGGCAGGGGACATGATCATCTCGGGAGACCATGGTTTTGTAACGGGAAGTTTTCCCGGCATTCAGATCCTGGATATATCCACGCCTTCCTCACCCGTGCCGGTGGGATTCATCGAATTGCAGTATACTCCGAAGGGATTAGCCGTCTCGGGAGACCATGCCTATGTAATGAATGGTCCTTCACAATTTCGGATAGTAGATATAAGCACGCCCGGTTCGCCTGTGCTCGCAGGATATGTCATTACACCGGATAGAGCGTATGGTATTGCCGTCTCGGGAAATCATGCCTATTTAGCGAGCGGTGATTCCGGCCTTCAGGTAGTAGACATAAGCACATCAAGCTCGCCCGAGCTCGTGGGATCAGTAGATATACCGGATGTCCGGGACGTAGCTGTCTCGGGAGACTATGCTTTTATAGCGAGTGGCCAATCAGGTCTTCAGGTAGTAAACATCAGCGAGCCCGGCGCGCCAGTGCTCGCAGGCTCTGTCAACACACCAGGCGTTGCTCGTTGTGTGACAGTCTCAGGAGGCTATGCCTATGTGGGAGACTCCAATCATGGACTCCTGACAGTAATAGATATTCGCACGCCCGAACAGCCGAAAACAGTCGGAGCTGTCGACACAAGAGACGCAATCCTCGACATCGCCATCTCGGAAGGGTATGCCTGTGTGGCGGGACGAAATTCCGGCCTTCAGGTCATCGATATAAGCAATCCGGAATCCCCCGGGTTCGCCGGATCTGTCTACACGCCGGGCAGCGCCCTGGACATTGCCGTCTCGGGACGCCTTGCCTTTATCGCAGCAGGCAGTTCCGGTCTTCAGGTAGCGAGGATCGGCTCTCACGGCTCACTTGGAATCGTGGGATCTGTCGATATACCGTGGGCAGCAGGAAGTGTCGCCCTGGCAGGAAACCATGCCTTTGTTACGAATAGTGACCTTCAGATAATAAATATCAAAATGCCGCTGTTACCTGAGGTTGTGGGATCTGTCGAGACGCCGGGTGTCGCCAGGCATGTGACTGTTTCCGGTCACTATGCCTATGTGGCCGATGGCAGTTCAGGCCTCCAGGTCGTTGACATAAGTGCGCCGGGCTCGCCCGTGATAGTCGGATCTGTCGAGACGCCGGGGCATGCATGGAGTGTGGCCGTCTCGGGAGACTATGCATATGTAGCGGACAATATGTCCGGCCTTCAGGTGGTAGACGTAAGCACACCAGGCTCGCCTGAGATCGCGGGGTCTCTGGAAATGCCATACCAGACCGCCTGTGATGTGGTCGTCTCGGGAAACTATGCCTATGTAGCACTGGGATCGTCCGGCTTTCGGATAGTCGACATAAGCACCCCGGAATCGCCCGTACCGGCTGGACATCTATATACCCAGGGCTACGTCGGCAGCGTAGCAGTCTCCGGTGATTACGCATATCTGGCGGTACAGGATCGGATCTCGACTTATATCAGAAGCACTGCTGTTCCAG
>DAOVNN010000332.1 GCA_030630165.1 Candidatus Krumholzibacteriota bacterium | reverse complement strand
TGAAGAGCTCCAGCGACATGGCGAGACGGATCTCGGCGGCGACGAAGGAACTGAGCCGCGGGATGAAGAACGTGATCGATTCGGTCGACGAGATATCGTCCAGCGCGGAGAAGAACGCCTCCTCGACGCAGGAGACCGCCGCGTCGATGGAACAGATGACATCGAGCATGGAAGATGTGGCCTCTTCCGCCCAGAAGCTCAGCGACATGGCCATCCAGCTTCGCGAGCATGTCGGGCGCTTCAAGATAAGCGTAATCGACCAGGTCGACGAAGTGGTGAACGCGAACTGACCGTCCGGTCACCATGGAAGGAGCGCAGATCGATGAGCAACGATAGATATGATCAGAACTCAACGGCATTGACGCAGCTCGTCACCTTCCGTCTCGGACGGGAGCACTACGGGATCCCCGTAGCCAAGGTCAAGGAGATCATCAGGCCGATGGAGGCCTGCCCGATCCCCGGCATGGCCGGGCCCGTCGAGGGCGTTATCAATCTCAGGGGTGAGATCATTCCTGTTCTGAGGATACATCTCGTCCTGGGATCGAGGGAGACGCAGGAAGATAACAGCAGAAAGAAGCGGGTCATCATTCTCGAGTCCGGCGAGGGCCGGTTCGGGATAGTTGTGGACGAGGTCCGCGACGTCGTGAAGATCGAGGACGAGAAGATAAAAGCATCGCCGGGGGTCAGCTCGGATCACAAATGTGAGGAAGCGGTCCTGGGGATAGCGCAAGTCGGCGACAGGATGATCATTTGTCTCGATCCGAGAAAGCTCGTCTCCGAATCGCTTGATATAGAGGATATTGTGACGGTTTAGAGAGAGGAACAAGTCCGGTTTCCGGATTCACATCATATGATCGGCAGCAGAGGAACAGGAACACTTATAAAGGTCGGGATGGCGCAGTTCAAAGTGTCGATGTCCCCGGCCAGGATGATGACTTTCGCCCTGGGATCGTGCGTAGGCATCGTGCTTTACGACCCGGTCTCGAAGATCGGAGGGCTCGCTCACGTGATGCTTCCGAGCAGTGAGAGGGTCCAGAACAATGTCAACAGGGCGAAGTTCGTGGATACAGCTATCGAGCTGATGCTCTCGCGGATGGCCAAGAAGGGCGCACAGCGGATCAGGATCGAGGCGAAGATATTCGGCGGCGCCAGGATGTTCAAGTCGATCACCGCCAGCCCCGGAGTGATGCAGATCGGTGAGGAGAATGTGAAGGCTACGAGGAAAGAGCTGGAAGAGAGAAAGATACCAATAGTGGCTGAATCGACCGGAGGAGAAAAGGGAAGAACAGTGTTTTTTGACGTTGCAAGTGGAAAGGTGACGATCAAGGACGCGCAGGGGAAACAGGAGAAATTCTGATGGCAATTGACGAGAAAATTGCGGCGAAGGGGAAGATCAGGGTGCTGATAGGCGAGGACTCCGCCTTCATGCGCCGTGTGATCGCCGACTCTCTCGATGCGGAACCCGGGATAGAAGTGGTAGGAACGGCGGCCAACGGTCGCGAGGTTCTCAGGAAACTCGTCGACCTGCAGCCCGACTGCGTAACTCTCGATCTCGAGATGCCGAGAATGGACGGTCTGGAAACGCTGAGGTTCATCATGAGCGAGTGGCCTACTCCCGTGGTCATACTCAGCGGGCACACGGCGGAAGGCGCGAGGATGGCGCTTACATGCCTCGAGTACGGAGCGGTCGATTTCGTGGCGAAGACCTTCAAGGGGATGCGTTTCCCTGTCAGGGAACTCGTTTCAAAGGTCAAGCTCGCCGCGACCGTAGATGCCGAAAAGGTACGTTTCGCACCTGTAGGATTCGATCTAAAGGCGAAGACGAGGCCTTCGCGCAAGTCGAGGACGGAATGCGTGGTCCTCATAGGAGCGAGCACGGGCGGACCGCAGGCGCTGGGAGAGATCATACCAAGGCTTCCGGCCGATCTGCCCGCTTCGGTCGTCATCGTGCAGCACATGCCCTCGAACTTTACCACATACCTTGCCGAGAGGCTCGACGCCAGGTCGGCGATGTACGTGATGGAGGCCGAGGATGGAGAACCGATCAGGCCGGGAAGCATACTGGTGGCGCCGGGCGGCGGACATCTTCTAATGGACGAAAAGGGCGGCCAGCCGGTGACGATGCTGCTGCCGAGAAACGAAAAACAGAGAACGGCATGTCCCTCGATAGATTTCGCGCTTACTTCAATAGCGCCCATTTTCAAGAAGAGGCTGATATCGGTCATCCTGACCGGTATGGGCAGGGATGGAGAAGCAGGTTGTGACGCCGTGAGAAAGTACGGTGGCAGGGTGATCTGCCAGGACAGAGACACGAGCATGATATACGGCATGCCCGGTGCGGTCGTATCGGCGGGACTCGCCCACGAGGTCCTTCCGATCCAGGAAATCGCGGATTGCATAATTCGCGAGGTGGAAGAGGCAACAGCGGGAGTATTGGCAAGTGAAAGTCAGTGATTACAAGGCGCTTTTTACCAGTGAGGCCGGCGAGATCCTGCAGTCGCTCGAGTCGGGCGTGATGTCCCTCGAGACGGGCAGGAACAGCGCTGCCTGCGTGGAGGAGCTCTTTCGTAACGCGCACAATCTCAAGGGTATGTCCGGTGCGATGGGATACGATCACGTCGTAGAGGCCAGCCATGCCATGGAAAATGTACTCGATCGATGCCGAAAAGGTGAGATGAGCGTGCACCAGGCCGAGGCAGACCTGCTGCTCAGGGCTGTCGATATGCTCAGGGAGCTGGTCAGGCTGGCCGTCGATGAGGAGGATGCCGACGACACCGATCTCCTCGCCGATTTCTTCGTGCTCCTGTCGCCGATGACAACGAGGGCGCTCAACAGCCATCCAGCCGATGAGCATCCGCAGGTACGGGAGATCGAACCGGAAGATGTCAAAGATACTGGTATCGATGATCCAGATGAGCCTGAGGCGGATTCCGGGACGGACGTCGCGAAAGACGTCGATGATCAGGCGGAGCCGGTCGCGAAGAGCGGTTTCAGTGAGAGGGTCACGTCGACCAGGGTCGATCTGGAGCGTCTCGACGCGCTGATGGACCTTGTCGGAGAACTGATAATAAGCAGGATCAAGCTTGCCAGTATCTCTGGAAAGATAGGATCAAAATCGCTCAAGGAGGAGCTCTCCTCCTCCGGAAGACTTATCTCGGAGATACAGAAGGAAGTGATGGAGGCAAGGCTGATACCAGTCGGCCAGGTCTTC
>DAOVNN010000060.1 GCA_030630165.1 Candidatus Krumholzibacteriota bacterium | reverse complement strand
GACCTCACCCTTCGCCGCGTCGTATATGAACAGCATCATGGTACCCTCTTCCCACTTCGACTTGTTGCTTCCGCCGTCGGGAAGATCGGCATAATAGTCGGGATGGTAGGTTCCGTCAAAATTCTCTTCTATATACTTTTTATCGATCTTTTCGATAGCTACAAAGGCATTCAGTACGAGGTCGGGGCTCGTGTCGTTTCTCTCGTATCCCTTCGCGAACATCTCCTTCTGCACGGCTATGCTGACAACATCGCGGAATTCAGGATCATCGAGACGTTCTGTGCCGGTCGCACCTATTGAAGGCACCCACGTCCATGTCTTGAAACTGCTGAAATCAACGCCTTCCTCATAATGGGCGTCGACTGCGATGGGCGTCTCCTGAATCTTCTCTGTAGTCGCCATCTTCGTAGCGGTACAGCCGGTGAGAAGCACCGCTGTCAGGATTACAAGGGAAACGAGACTGATCGTCCTCATCCAGATACCTCCGGAGTTTCGTAATTAACTGTAAAACCGGCAGATAGCCCCATTTTCACGGACAAGCCCGCCGGCAAGGGTTACCTGCTTAATTTAAATGATTATCGATTCCACGTCAACGGCGCGATTTAGCCCTCGAACTTGAAGGAAACCTTCACCTTGGCCCTGTACGCCTTGACCTTGCCGTCCTCGAGGTGCATATCGAGATCGATTATCTCTGCAATGCGAAGGTCGCGGAGCGATTTCCCCGCCTGGTTCACCGCGTTGGCGGCCGCTTTCTCCCACGACTCCGGGCTTGTGCCGACCAGTTCGATGACCTTGTAGACGCTGTCTGACATAACGGTCTCCTTTCTATTTCATGGATTTGATACCGGCAACATCATACTCTCGGACGCTTTCGGGGTCAACCGGTAACCCTGGTTCAGATCCTGGTAACGATGATATCGATATCGCGTGAAATCTGGAGTATCGTATCCCAGTTGAGGCTGAGATCGTGCGAATGGGCAAGATTGTTCCGCAGGGATTCGAATTCCTTTACCGCCTTCTGAGCCGATCTTTTCGATTCGAACCTCAGCATGCTGAAGAGGTCGGGATCCTTTATAACGATATTAGCCTTGTCGGAGAGCTGGAGGCAGTCGATGAGGCGGACTCCCTCGCCCCGCCTGCTTCTCTCAAGCTGGAGATGCTCCGCTCTTTTCAGTCTGTTCCTTGTCAGCACGTCCCGCCAGCCGCTGTCAGGATATGCATCAGTGATGATCCTCGACAGAAACATCTCGATGATAGTGACCATACCGAAGAGCCACATCCTCACAGGCGCCTTCTGGATGTCCATCCTTCCGACTATGGCCCGGATATCGCCGTCGACCCGGACGAAACAGTACGGCGATTCAGCCAGTGCCTCGAATGCCGCGGGAAGAGACGTTGTCTCTTCGAGGACGGTCATGTCGTCGAACGGCCTCGCGGCGGATCCGCATTCTCCCGCGGAAATATCCTCCAGCCTGAGGTAACCGGAGATCCTGCCCTCCTCGACCACTCCGAGCAGCGGCAGCCTCGTCTTCTCGACGAGCGACAGGGCATCGGCACCCGGACTGCTCGAGTCGACCACAGGCAGCGGCTCCACGATATCCATAACGGAGAAGCCCTCGGTGAAGAGCTTCTTCATCCTCTGCTGCATTGAAAGGCTGCGTTCAGGCATCAGTGTTTCCTTCGGGGGTGAGCGAAGTCCATCCAGATCCCCAATTGTCTCTCCCGTGCCCATCGGCGTAAATGCCGTCGTCGAGAAGGAATTCCGAATAGATATACGTCGTCGGCCGGATGTACCACGCCGCGCCGACTATATAATGCCTCAGCTCGAAATTTTCCGGCAGAGTGGGATGCGGGTCTCTCGTGATCCGCAGGTTGAATCCGCCGTGAAGCCGAAACGCTTCGGCAATGTTACCCTGGACAAAAAGCTCAGCTCCGTGACAACTGTATATGACCGTGTGCTCCTCGTTGTGCGCGGCCTCGTTTCCGTCCTGCCATGAATATATCCCCGCTGCATAGAACGAATCCTTCTCGTATTTCACCCCTGTTACAAGGGCCCTCGCGTGATCCAGCACTCCGGGGATGTTCTGTCGGACCTGATCGTTGACCCGGGCGTCGTTCCAGGCGGCGCCGACCGACAGTCCCTCTGCAACGCTCAGGTAACTGGCCAGGCCGTAGGAGTCGACGACCCTGCCGCCTGTCCCCCTCATCTGCATCTGCACTCCGATAAACACCCCTTTAACAGTGTGCCTGTACATCAGCACCTTCTCAGCCCTTCCAGTACCGGTATACCCGCCGTCTGTCCCTCCGGGGTACTGGCCGCTTGCCCAGCCGCCGAAGACATCGAACAAGTCCGTCCAGGAAGCGACTTCGGAATATACACTCCATCTCTTTCCTATCGAGAGCTCGCCGGTGCCCTCGTACTCGACCCCTACATACCCGAGCCTCGTCCATATCGTCTGGTCGGGATTGCCCTCCTTCAGGGTTGACCATTCTGTGTCGTCGTTCTCGTCCAGGCTGAAACCTGTTTCGTTCTTGACGAGGTTGATACCCCATTCGCCCCTTACCGACAGGATCCACCCGCTTCTCCTGTCGCTTATCATCATCAGTCCCAGCCTCGAGCTGTTGTTCTCGACCGACACGTTGCGGCCGGACAACGCCATATGTGCCCGGAAACTCCCGTACGGATTGAAAAAATTCAGATCGGATTCTTCGATCTGCGCGGCGGCCTGCGCCGTCAGCAGAATCGAAAAGACGAGCACCAGAGCAATTCTTCTCATCCGCCTTCAGTCCCTTCCTGCTCCCGGGTAGGAAAAGCAAATCCGAGTATCACTTTGAGCTTCGTGTATTCCGTCCTGGCCGAAAAACCATCCTCACCGATTATCCCGCTGCTGCCGCTGTCATCGATGAATCCGAGATCTATGTTCATATCGTCGCCGCCCCAGCTGTAACCGAGCCCCAGCGTCCAGTCGATGTCCAGAGCCCTGAACGCTCCTCCCAGGTTCAGATGGTAGAGATCCCAGCTCGTGATATTCGTGTTGACCTCCTCCTTCCAGCCGGATTTGTCCGTCGTAAAACCGCAATAGAGCGAAAATCCTTCGCTGAACTTGCGATCCAGACCGATCCCGAGATTAAAGACCCCCTTCATCCCCCCGGTGACGACTTCCGAGAACGTGTCACCGGTGGTCTGCGACCGGAAAGAGGCAGGCTCAAGGATGTCAAACATCTTCACCATCCCGAAATATTCGGTGCTGAAATGAAATGTCGTGGTCCTGTAACCGTACGAAGTTCCAACGGCGATCGAAGCAGGAGTCCTGTATGTCGAGGAAAGGCCTTCCTGGAAATCACTCGTCAGGTAGGAATCGGGTGTTCCATCCCCGTCGATGTCGATATTGACCACGGAGTTGTCGTAATAGGTCTTCCCGTCTCCGAACAGGCTGAGGTTGGGCAGGGTGAGGGCCACTCCGAACGCGAGCGGCCTGTAATCGAACGCCGCGCCGGCCTTGAGCAGCATACTCGCGTTCCAGTACGAGTATTCCCGGATCATCATCGCGGACGCTCCCGGCCCGTCGACCTGCGCGCCCCGAAGAATAGTCTGTATCCTCATCCTCTGGCTGCGATAGATCCCGTAGAGCGTCGCGCCCAGAGCCATCCTGTCGCTTAGTTTCTTGGCCCAGCTCGCTCCCACCCAGGTCTCGTTGAGATATTCGTAGAATCGGAATTCGCCTGAGAAGTTCTCATTGCCGGTGCCCCAGCCGGGATCCCACCATGAACTAATATTTTTGTCCGACAGTTCCAGCTCAAATGACTGGCGGGTAAGATAAGAAAAGGCGATCTGGTTACCGCCGAAGACGTCGAAGGGAAATCTCATCGCGAACATCCCCGGAGCCTTGCTCAGGCGTGTATCGGAGATGTCGATCCTGTGACCACTCCCGGCATGCAGATCCAGATGTGTCAATTCGAAAGCGTCGGTCGTGAGCAGCAGGCCCTGGTCTATCGAGTAGGCGGCCGCTCCGGGATTGTAGAAGGTCGAGCTGAGATCCTTGATACTTCCTACGACCATACCGCCGAGCAGCTCGGCTCTTGTGCCATACTGAAGCGTCCAGTAATGCGCGTCCTGGGCTGACAGGATGCCGGGGATCAAAAGTACACACGCTGATATTATAAAAGGAATGCTCGATGATCTAAGATTGCGAACTCTCATGGCTTTTCTCCGAATGTTATTCCGATTTCGAATCTTGTACCACACTGAGGCTCGCGGTTCTATTGAAAACATGCTTCAGGGAAACAGTCCGTGGCAAGACTCACGTATTATCCAGGAAAATTCAATGACCCTCGCCGCTTATCATGCCTTCGGCATGCTCAAGCAGCGGCGCGAGCAGCCTGGCGCAGAAGGATGCCCCGCGCACGGAACCGGGGATGTTCACGACGAGCGTACTGCCCTTCATCCCTGAGTATCCCCTCGACAGGGCGGCATATGGAGTCTCCTTGAGGGATTCGGCCCTGAGCATCTCGGATATTCCCGGAGCGGCCCGGTCACAGAAACGCTCCGTCACCTCCGGGGTGATATCTCTCGGCCCGAGGCCGGTTCCCCCGGTCGTGATTATGGCGGCTCCGCCGAGGCCCGACTCGAGCGCCCCTGCGATCTCGTTTTCCTCGTCAGGTACGATGACGACCTCGACGTCGACGCCGGTGATCGATTCCTCCAGTATCTCTTTCACGGCCGGTCCCGAGAGATCCTCGTACTCGCCCCGGGATGCCCTGTCAGATATCGTAACTACCAGTATCTTCATCGGTGATCTCACCGCCCTCAACGACCCTCGCGAATACGCCCCTTCGCGGCATGACACAATCGCCCGTCTTCTCGCGGATAGCACACCCGCTGTGGCATTCCTTTCCTATCTGGGAGATCTCGAGGACCGTATCGCCAATAGTGAACCTCGTACCGACGGGAAGCGAAGGAAGGTCTATTCCCCTCGTCGTGATATTCTCGGCGAAGTCGCCCGGCATGAGCGAGTCGAGCTTCGCACGCATCGTATCGATATCCTCGTCGGCGAGCAGCGATACCTGCCTGTTTCCAGGCCCGGCGTGCGCGTCACCCTCTATCCCCTGGTCCGCGACCAGAACAAGCCGTGGGACCGGGCTCTTGGCCGTGCCCTTTTCCTTCGATATGTTCAGCGACAGTATCTCGAAACTTTTCTTCATACCTCAACCTTCGTCTTGGACCTCAGTGTGATGCTCTCTATGATCATACCCTTATCGACTGCCTTGCACATGTCGTACAGGGTCAGGGCGGCGACTAAAACGGCCGTCAGCGCCTCCATCTCGACGCCGGTCCTCGCCGTACTCGTGACAGTCGCTTCTATCTCGACCGCCTCTTCCTTCAATTCAAGGCCGACGGCTATGTCGTCGATCGGCAGCGGGTGACAGAGGGGGATCAGGTCGCTCGTCCTCTTCGCCCCCATGATGCCGGCGATCTTCGCGGCGGCCAGGGCGTCGCCCTTCTTCAGCAGACCCTCACGGAGCTTTACGACCGTCTCCGCTGCCATTTTCACCGACCCGGAGGCGACGGCGGTCCTTCTCGAGACGGACTTGCCCGAGACATCTACCATCTTTACCTTTCCTTTACTGTCTATATGCGAGAAATCTTTCACCCTGTTATCCTCCGATCTGTTTCATCGACCTGTTACTGCAGGACGTGCCCTCAACCGGCTTTGCCTCCACCGCTTTCCTGATACTTCCCTCGATATCCTCGAAATCGACCTTTATCTCTATATCGGAAAAGAGGCAGGGCTTGAGGTATCCGTCGGCTGTCAGCCTCAACCTGTTGCACTTCGCACATGGAAGGGGCCTGTCGAAGTCGTGAGGGGATTCGGTCTCAGTCGTCCTCTTCAACAGGGAGAACCTGTTTATCGTCTGGAGGACAAGGCCCTCGCGAGCGCAGAATGATTTCATCATTTCAACATCCTCGTGCGAGCCGGGGAGTGTCACGACCATATTGACCTTCGTTCCCTCAAATCCCGCAGCCTGCGCTGCGGTTATTCCCCGGAGGACATCGGCAACATCGCCTCCCCGGGTAAGATTCCGGTACCTTGCGGGATCCAGCGTATCGAGCGAGATATTGAGCCTGTCGAGCCCCGCCTTCTTCAATTCAGCGGCAGCATCAGAGGTGAGCAGGATACCGTTCGTAGTCATGGATATCTCTTCGAGACCGTTGATCTCCCTGAGGATCCGCACCAGTCCGGCCATCCCCCTTCTCACCAGCGGCTCTCCCCCCGTCAGTCTTACCTTGCCGATTCCCAGCCGCACGGCAGCACGCACTACTGCCTCTATCTCCTCGAAGGTCAGCATATCCCCGTGGCTCTTCAGCTCTATACCTTCGGGCGGCATGCAGTACTCGCACCTGAGGTTGCACCTGTCCGTCACGGAGATCCTGAGGTAGTTTATTTCTCTTCCAATACCGTCTTTAAGCATCTTTACTTTCCATCCGCGAGTCGCGGCGGGCCGGGGATGATCACCCTGACTTCCTCTCCCTCTTTCAAAGTATCGACTCCTGACGGAATACGGAGAATTCCGTCCGCCCGGGCGTAAGCATGTATGTGGGCCGAGCCGTGATAATCGAGCAGTTGGGCCCACCCGTCCGGCGTCAGCCGCACCGGTACATGCGCCGTCCTTATCGCGCCCTTTCTCGTGAATTCCTTGTCGAGGCGCGCCGTGACCTCGAGCGGCCTGTAATCGTGTCCCATCAGCCTGAAGCAGAACGGCTTGACGATGATCTCGAAAAGGACGAAGACCGAGACCGGATTACCCGGAAGCCCGAACACCCAGGCGCCTTCCCGCCTGCCGAAGAGAAGGGGACGTCCAGGCTTGATCGCCGCTCCATGCACGAGCAGTTCGAATCCCGCCTCCTCCAGTCCTCCCGGAACGAAATCGTAGTCGCCCATCGAGACGCCGCCCGAGAATATGAATACATCGATCCTGTCCGAGGCGCGTTCGATCAGATCCGGCACCGCGCCGGATTCGTCGGGCACTATGCCGAGATACTCAGCCGGGAGGCCTGTTTCCGCCGCCTGCGCGATGAGCTGGGGCCCGTTCGAATTACGTATCATTCCGGCACTCACAGGCTGCCCGGGTTCGGCCAGTTCGTCGCCGGTAACCGCAATACCGAGCACCGGCCTGACAGCGACCGGCGCAGTTACACCATTAGTTGCTGCGAGTACCGCGATCTCCGCTGGACGGATCAGCGATCCTTTTTCGAGGACCCTGTCTCCAGTGCGAACATCCTCGCCGAGAAAGCATATGTTGCTCCTGCCGCTCTGGCGGGAAATCCTGACGGTGCCGTCAGCCTCCTCGGTATCTTCGACCATGACGACAATATCAGCGCCGCGCGGCACCGCCGCTCCCGTCATGATCCTGGCGCATTCGCCCTCGTTGATCTCTTTTTCCGGCATACTGCCGGCAGCCACCGTCTCGACTATCCTGAGCGGGCAGTCAAGATCAGCGCTCCTGCAGGCGAAACCGTCCATCGCCGACTTGTCGAAAGGCGGCATATCGATATCGGAGACGATATCGGCTGCAAGCACCCTGCCGGCTGCATCGTCCAGTCCGACTTCTTCACTGCCTGACGGGCGCGCCGAACCGAGTATCGTGCCCATCACCTCGTCGAAGGGCATCAGTTCCCCGCGGCCGAAATTCTTTTTACCGTCATTCATCTTCATTTCCATCTTCAGTCACGCCGCCCTCGCAGGCGAGCATGATGATCGCCGCGGCGATCGAGGTATCGATTCCGAGCCTGTCGACGACAAGTCTCACCATATCGTCACTCATCTCGCATCCCCTTATCAGATCTGCATTCGTCTCGGCCAGTGCCGCCGAGGGCTTGGGATCGTCTGCGGGCAGATATATCACGAGGTCGGGATCTATCTCTTCAAGGATCCTGTTGCTCTCGATAATCAGAAAATCCGCTTGCGGATTATCCTCTTTTATCCGCTCATATGGAGTCCCTGCATGATAGAAAACGTTATCGACCCCTTCTTTTACCGCACCGTGTCCCAGCTTGACACAGACGCTTCCGGGAAGGAGCGCACCCATCTTCCCGGCAAGAGTCGTCTTGCCGACATTCGATTTAGCGCCCGATATCACGATTGTCTTCACCCGTTTTATCCCTCACTCGAAGCAGCCGAGCTGGCACATGCTGATCCTGATCCCGTTGTCGCTGCAGTACTGGCCGATATCCTTCAGCGAAATGCCGAATTTCTCCGACAGTTCGAAGGCCTTCGCGCATAGCAGCATTTTCCTGCCGTCCTTATCGATAGATGATTCCTCGATAATCTTTCCGTACTCGTCAACGTTCATCTTCGTTCCTTTCCAGGAGGCCCGCCAGATACAATTCGAACGCGCCGTCTATATCCTTCAGGACAGCCTCCCTGTACCTCTCCCATCCCGCAAGCAGTTCCCTGCCGAAATCAGTGAGCTCCGTCGTCCCGCCGGCCGGGCCTCCCCTGGTCTTTCTCACGAGCTTCCGGCCTATTGACTGCTCGGTCCTCTTGATATCGCCCCATGCCTTCCTGTAACCCCGACCGAGCTTCTCGGCCGCTTTCCTTATCGATCCCTCCTCCTCGATCGACTTGAGGAGGCGCCATTTCCCATCGCCGAACATCCCCTCGCTCTCCCCATCGGAGAGGTAGAGCTTTATTCCCGGCTTCACATGACCTGATTCAATCTTCATCGTGTTATCCTTCTATTATCCTTACGGCGCTCGCCTTGATCGAAGCGAAGACTTTGCTTCCCCTCTCGAGGCCGAGCGCTTCGACCGACCACCCGGTGACCATCGACACTATCATCTCACCGGCATCGACTGCTACCTCGGCTCCTCTCCTCGCCGGAAGGACCTCGCTGACCGTCCCCTCGAAGAGGTTCCTCGCGCTGGTGTCGGGCCGGTAAGCAGAAAGTGTCACGTCCTCACTCCTGACAAGGGCCGTTGCCTCACCCTCATCCGCCTCGCTCAGCGTCTCGAGCCTGAAGTCCTCACTCTCTGCTGACTCGAAGATGGAAGTCCCGTCAGCCTGCCTGACCAGACTGCCCCTGTAGACGTTCCTGATCCCGACGAACCTCGCGACGAACTCGCTGCCGGGATGGGAGAGAATGCGCTGAGGCGTATCGACCTGGACCACCGTACCGTTCTCCATGATCCCGATCTTCGTCGCAAGCGCCGCAGCTTCCTCGTAATCGTGAGTGACATGAAGCATCGTCATCCCGCCGCGGTTGAGCTTCTTGAGCAGTGAACGCATCTCCGCCCTCGCCCCCGAATCGAGCGAGGAAAGGGGCTCATCGAGCAGAAGGCAGTCCGGACCCGCGGCCAGAGCGCGCGCGAGTGCTGCCCGCTGGGCCTCGCCGCCCGACAGGGTTGCGGGACTGCGGCCGAGCAGATGACCGACCCCGGTTTCCTCGGCGAGCAGCCTGGTAAGGATCTCTATATCGGAGCGTTTCATCCCCGAGGAGACAGGTCCGTAGGCGATGTTCCTGCCGACCGACATGTGCGGAAAGAGAGCCTGGTCCTGGAAGACTATCCCGAGTTTCCTGCGCTGCATCCTTTCGTGTGTGATGTCGTGCCCGGCAAGGGTCACCCTCCCCGAGTCGGCAGGGATGACACCGGTCAGCGTCTCGAGAAGGACCGTTTTCCCCGTTCCTGAAGCGCCCAGCAGAACAAAATATTCCCCTTCGTCGACTGTAAACGATACATCGGCGATCTCAAACTCTCCGAGCCTCTTGGCAAGGCCCTCGACCTCGAGGATGGTCCGGGCGGTCCTTTTCTCATCCTTCTTCATTGGTCCGCCTTCCCGCGATCATCCTCAGCGCTATGAAGAAAACGAGACAGACAGCGACGAAGAGGACCGTCACCGGCCTCGCGTACTTCAGGCCGAAGGCGCCGAAACGCTCGTATATCAAAACAGGTGTTATCATCGGGTGATAAGCGATTATCAGAACGGCGCCGAACTCGCTCATTCCCCTGGCCCACATCAGCACGAGGCCGGAAACGATCGACCGCCACGCCATGGGCACCGAGATGGTGAAAAAAACCCTCAGTGGCGATGCTCCGAGATTCAGGGCCGCCAGCTCCAGCCTTACCGGAACCGCAGCGAATCCGTCCCTCGCCGAGTTGACCAGGAAGGGGATCGAAACAAAAGCCATCGCCGCCATGATCCCCGCAATACCACCGACAAAGCTCACTCCGAGTCTCTCGCCGAGCGAACCGACCGGTGTCCCCGGAGCGAGGACCCCGAGCAGGGCAATACCGGCCGCTGAATGCGGGATGACGATGGGAAGATCGACAATGCCGTTGATCAGTCTCTTGAGGGGAAAATCCTTCCTCGCCAGGAGCCATGCGAATGGTATGGCACCGAGCGAGGCAGCGAGCGTTGCGAGCATCGAGGCGCCGAGAGTCAGCCATACGCTTGCTGTGACCTCAGGGTCGGTGGCCGCGTCGGATAGCTCCGCCTTTCCGACACTGAGAAACATCCCGGCCAGCGGCGCGACGATAAAGAGGAGTACCGCTCCTCCTAGAGCGGCGAATACGAGATGCATCGGTTCTATCCGGGATCTGCTCACTGTCCTGTTTCTCCGGCATTCACGGGTTTCGCGTGCTTCTTCAATATGGCGGGAATCGCTTTATATGTCTCTGAGGGCGACGGTACCATCGAGGGCTGCCCCGCCTCTTCCATGATTTTTAAACCTCTTCCGGAATCAAGCACGAAATCTACAAACCTTGCTGCCAGATCCGGATTCGGCGAGTTAACAGGTATCGTTATCCCGTATACCATCGGGGCACCGCGCTTGACGATCTTCTCTCCCGGCTTCTTCCCCGAGATCTCCACGCTCACAGAGGCGTACATATCCGTGAATGCTGGATTCTTCAGGTTCACTTCGTCGGGCAGGATGAGAAACAGAAGCCCGTGCTGCTGAGCCACGCTCCTGTAGAGGAATATGTAGTCGATCGTCCCCGTTTCGAGCAGCGCCAGCAGGTCTGTCTCCTTCGGCCTGATGAAACGGTTG
>DAOVNN010000026.1 GCA_030630165.1 Candidatus Krumholzibacteriota bacterium | reverse complement strand
GGTGGATTAACAGTTGGATAGCATGTATCCGATGAGTTGTACATACTCATTTTCAAGGTTATCCAGGCCTTGACATATCACTAAATGTTGTTACAATAAATATTGTAACAACGAATGGTGATAATTTTGAGGAGATACGGTGAATCCTTTCGTATACGGACGGGTGGTGAGCAGTGGGGACTTCTGTCCCAGGCCGAGGCTTTCGAGGATGCTCGAGGAGTTTATCCGTTCCGGGCAGAATGTGCTCGTTCAGGGCGAGCGCCGCACGGGAAAGACCTCACTGATCCATGAGACGGCCGACAGGACGGACTCAAAGATCATCTATGTCGACTTCCTGGAATCGAGGTCAGTCCACGATGTTGTGAGGCGTCTTTTAAGCGGCCTCATTGGCCTGGACAGAAAGGCCGGGATCCTCGACCGGGTGCTCGGGGGGCTGGTGCATTTACGCCCTTCATTTTCATTCGACCAGATAACCGGTAATCCGATCCTCTCGCTGGATGCCGCCGTCAAGGTAAGACCGGAGACCGTCGAGGGGATTCTCGATGCGTTCAAAGAGGCCGGCAAGGGCAAAGGCCTTGTCGTGGTCTTCGATGAGTTCCAGGATATTCTGAGCCTCGAGGACTCTGCCCAGATGCTTGCGGTCATGCGTGGAAGGATCCAGTTCCAGCAGAAGGTAGTTTATATCTTCGCTGGAAGCATCCGCAACGAGATGAACGGAATCTTTTCCGATCCCGATAGCCCATTTTTCAAATCCGCGTCCATTATGGAGGTCGGAGCGATAGAGCATGATGCGTTCGGCGGATTCATCAGGGCAAAATTCTCGAGCGGGAATCGGAGGATAAGCGACGATATGCTGACGAAGATCTACGGGATCGCGGAAGATATCCCGGGAGATATTCAGCAGTTCTGCAACGTGCTCTGGGATTGTTCGGAGCCGGGAGATGAGATCACTCCGGAGCTTATCCCGGCCGCGCTGGAGCTGATTTTTTCCAGAGAAATCAAAGGGTATGGGAATGCCCTTGCGAAGATTACGGAATTGCAGATCAGGATCCTCGCCTCTTTAGCTCGCCTGGGAGGCGAGAAGCCGTTTTCACGAGAGTTCCTCGAATCCACGGGAACCGTACACGTGAATGCCGTGAGGAGCGGTCTTGCGCGGCTCGAGAAACTGAAGATCATCTACAAAAGGAAAGACCGGTACGTGCTGGTTAATCCATTCTTCAAGGCCTGGCTCCTGCACAAGGGGTATTAAAAAAAATCATACTCAAAGTACTGAGCCTGCTCACAGAATAATCAGTATAACTGTAACGATAAAAAGGATTTTAACGCTCTGCATGGCGTTTACCCCCTCTGCGTGAGACCCTGAATGTTTTCTTCTCTCAGCGGATCGTCGTGTTGAACATCACCGCGACGTACCCGGACCTGACGTTGACGACCGCCATGTCCTCGTCGCCGTCGCCGTCCAGGTCGCTCAGGCACCCGCTCCATGATTCCAGGCCGGTCGGCCCATAGTTGTACGCCGGCGTGAAGATCGCATTTCCGTTGTTCAGGTATACCGAGACGAAATTACGGTCAATATAGCCAGGATAGTAGCTTACATACGCCAGGTCGAAATCGTCGTCTCCGTCAAGATCGCCGGAATAAACGGCCGCATACTGCGGATTAAATCCCTTGCTGAAAGGAGGTTGAAAGGTCCCGTCTCCATTGTTAAGCCAGATCCATCCCCTCTCTGACGTAAGATCGTTGTCACCGTCCCCGTCCAGATCGCATGCGGCGAGAGTATAATTCCAGCCATTCACATCATCTGAAACTGAGAGGGTAAAGGTCCCATCTCCATTGTTGAGAAATATGGAGATGCTGTCAGAGAAGGCGACCAGATCGACGTAATTGTCTCCGTCGAGGTCGCTCGAGATCAGATGCAGGCAGCCGCCCGCTTCGTATTTGACGGGCGGATGAAATGTGCCGTTTCCATTTCCGATCATTACGCACATCGTGTCGCCCATGGAGAAAGCCAGATCGTTATCAAGATCTCCATCGAGATCGCAGGTGACAATACCGAACGCCCCTTTATCGAGGAGAATGCTCGGGGCCTGCAGCGATCCGTCCCCGTTGTTCAACAGGAAAGACACGTTATTGTGTGTGACAACCGCAACGTCGCTGATCTGGTCGCCGTCCAGATCACCCGTAGCGAGACACCTCAGTAACCCACTCCCCCTGGTCGTGAGTTGCGGCGCGAATGTGCCGTCACCATAGTTCAGGAAGACACAGACCAGCCCATTCATTTGATCGATCGCCACAAGATCGTTGCTGCCGTTTCCGCACATGTCGTCGGCACAGATATGGACGGCCCATTTACCTATAGCGTACTTACCTATGACAGGGAAGGTGCCGTCGCCCCTGTTGAACAGCATCACGATATTCTCCGGGGCTTCAATGCTGGTGATGGCAAGATCGCTGTGGCCGTCGTCATCGAAGTCGCCGCAGCATATCGACCATCCCATGGCACCCGCCTCATACTCGGCCGCAGGGCCAAAGGTGCCGTCGCCGTTGTTGATCAGGATCGCGACATCCTCGACATTTTGAATAAATCCTTTCCCGGTCGCCATGGCCAGGTCATCAGCGCCGTCTCCATCCAGGTCGCAGGAAAACACGCAGCTCGTGCCTCCGCCCGTGAATGGACCGTATGGAACCGCCGGCTGAAAGGTGCCGTCGCCGTTATTCAACACGACATGGATGTATCCGAAACCCGCAAGTGCCAGATCGTCGAGTCCATCGCCGTTAAAATCACCCGAAGAGACCGATGTCGGGGCGCAGTCGGCCGCGGCATAAACGGCCGGTTTGAATGTTCCGTCTCCATTTCCCGGGAGTATCGATGCTGCGCGATCGAAGCCCTCGGTGTTGGCTGTCGCGAGATCGATGTGTGTGTCGCCGTCGAAGTTGCCGAAAGTGATAGAGTACGGATTATTGCCGACATCATAATTGACCGCCTGCCTGAATGTGCCGTCCCCGTTGTTTATCAATACTGATATGGTGGATGAATCTAAATTCGCCACGGCAAGGTCGTTCGTGCCATCGCCGTCGAAGTCGACGGCGATCACCGACACCGGATGCCCGTCTGTGCCGTACTGGGCCGTCTCCTGAATCGTGCCGTCTCCGGAATTAAGCAGTACGGAAACGGTATTGGAGGTCCGGTTCGCTGTCACGAGATCAACATCACCGTCATCATCCATATCTGCCGCGCACACAGAAAAAGGTTCGGATCCGGTGCCATGATCGACGGCTGGCTGAAAGGTGCCGTTACCCTTGTTGAACAGTATTGATACGGTGTTGGAACCGGTATTTGCCACAGCTACGTCCAGGTAACCGTTGCCGTTCAGGTCGCCCGACGCTACAGCAAGGGGATTGTCGCCGACCTCGTACGGGAATGCGTCATAGAAAAGGTGATTCCCGGGTCCCTGTGGTTGTGGATTGGGAGATGGCCGGGGGCTGGTGCCGTCGTTTCCGCAGGATACTAAGAAAATCAATGACAGGAGGACCGTACCGATCGCAAGGGATCTGGCTGGGATATGCATGACTTACCTCGCCGCTTGAGAAACACTGCGGCCTGGAGATGATTTTTCCAGGGAGTTTTTACAATTAACCGCGGACTGATTGTACATGATACTCCCGATGCATGCAAGTATAGTGATAGCAATAATATACCAATATCATAAGGATTGATGCAGGGGCGGATAATGAATTACAGGCCAGGATATTCGAGGCGAGGATCACCTTTGTCCGGATGTGTGCCGTAGCCTCATTATCGAATGGTTGCAGAAACAGGCCGCAGGGCTTAATTTCCCTCTCAGGAGGTTTCATTATATGACCGAGAAGGCATTTCAGGATTATTACCCCGATGATGTGAGCCACTGCTTCGGATGCGGGAAGCTCAACGAGAAGGGGCACCAGATCAAGAGCTACTGGGACGGTGACGAGACGGTCGCCATATTCGAACCGAAGCCGTATCACACGGCGATTCCCGGGTACGTGTACGGCGGGCTGATCGCCTCGCTGATCGACTGCCACGGGACCGGTACAGCGGCGGCTGCGGGGTATCGCGAGGAGGGGCGAGATATGTCCTCTGAGCCTCCCTTGCGATACGTGACCGCCTCGCTGCATGTCGATTATCTTCGACCGACACCGATGGGTGTGCCTCTCGAGATCCGCGGCAGGATCGAGGAAGTATCGGGCAAAAAGGTCGTGGTGAGCGAGACGCTGTCGGCCAACGGCAAGATCTGCGCGAAGGGACGCGTAGTGGCGGTCAAGATGCCCGAAGGTATGCTTCAGAAGTGAAAATCATCTCTCTCTGTGGTTGGCAGCCTTAAAATAAGACACTTGACTTACACAAGCGTATGTGTAATGCTATGTGTGACAGGAGGGCAGAATTATGGCGACCAATCTTGCTATTGATGAAAAGTTGCTTGTGGATGCGCTGAAGGCCGGGGGTCTCAAGACGAAGAAGGCCACGGTCAATGAAGCGTTGCGTGAATTTATTCAACGTCGCAGGCAGAAGAAAATACTGAAGCTGTTCGGCTCCGTAGAGTTCGATCCGAAATACGACCACAAGAAGGGGCGGACAAGGTTGTGAAAATCCTTGTGGATACGACGATCTGGTCACTTGCGCTCCGTCGAAAGCATCCCGGGCCGAAAGAACAGGTTCTGGTCGACGAACTGTCCGAGCTTGTTAAAGAACTTCGTGCGGTTCTTATCGGTCCGGTTCGCCAGGAGGTACTTTCCGGTATTCCAGATCCGGCGAAATTCGAGGTAGTAAGGCGGCACCTTGCTGCATTTGACGACCTGCAGATCGTTCAGGCTGATTACGAAGAGGCGGCGCGGGTCTATAACACATGCCGCAAGAAAGGGATTCAAGGATCCCATGTTGATTTCCTGATATGCGCTGTTGCGATACGGCATTCGGCTGCCGTCTTTACAACGGACAAAGACTTCACAAATTACTCAAAGCACCTTGAACTGGAACTTCACAGACCGAGGAAGGGTTGATTGGAGTGAAATGGACAAGAATGACATTCAGGCAGTATTGAAAAAGCTTCGCAGAAAAAAGAGCATGTTAAAAGACGAAGAAGTTGCTTTTATTACGAAAATGACGCTCGAACTGCTTGAGGACTCCTTTGGAGATAATCCATATTTCGAGACTCAATCAATAGAAAGGATCGTCCGGTGGTCTTCACTTCGAACCCGCTGTGAACGTGAGCGCGAGAAGCGGGGCTTGAGCCTTAAGGACGTGTCTGTACAGCTGAAGATAACCCAGTACAGGCTCAGGGCGATCGAATGCGGCGAACTGAGAACATTTGAACCTGCGATGGCGCAAAAATACTTTCGTTTTCTTGGAATCGAGAGTTGGGTGGCCAGATGGCGGAAAGCAAACCGTGAGCTTGCTGAACTTGCCGGACTCGGCTCGCCTGCGCCTGAACGCCGGAAAAGCAGAAAGCGGCGAACCTGATTTGCATTACAGCACAGAATACAGCACGTTATATCTGTTCTTCTGAATATTTCAAGACGACTTAGACAGGACAGTGCATATGCAAGGGAAAAAAACGCCGGCGGATCGTTATGCCGCCCTGACTCGGAAGGATCTCAACCAATGGGCGGGGAGCCGCATCGTTGGCCGGGGCCGGAGCTACCAGCAGCTGGGCCGGGTTTCAAGCCTTGCAATAACGGATGATGGCGGCCTGATCGCCTGGGTGGACGGTTCGGATCGATACGCAACCATGGTCGCCATTGATGAGGGCTGTCTTCCGGAATCGATATGCACCTGCCCTTACGAAGAAGACTGCAAGCACGGGGTGGCCGTCGTGATCGAATATATGGAGCGGATCGAAAACAAAATGCGCGTTCCCAAAGCGAAGAAGGACGACGAACGACTGGAACTTTTTGAATCCGAAGACCTGCATGATGAACCGGACGATGAAGATGACGATGATGACACCTTCCTGTCCGAGGATGACAGGATCGAAATTGACGAGTTGATCAAGGGCATGACAAAGGCTCAGCTCGTCGAGTTGATCCATGAAATCGCGGGAAAAAACCCTGAAGCGGCGCGGGAACTGGTCGAACGGCGGCGGATCGCATCGGGAGACGTAAGATCCATGGTCATGCGCCTGCGCCTGGAGATCCGGGATATCGGTGAAGAGCCCGGCTGGCAGGATCACTGGCATGGCGGGGGTTACACGCCGGACTATTCCGACATCCGCACAGGGCTGGAAACTCTGCTCAAGGCCGGATACGCCGACGAGACGCTCGGCCTCGGCGAGGAGTTGATGAAGGCCGGCACGGATCAGGTGGAAATGAGCCATGATGAAGGCGAAACCGCGATGGAAATCGCATGCTGCATGCCTGTGGTAGTGAAGGCGCTGGATCAGTCTTCCATGAATCCCGCCGACAAGCTGTCCTGGGCCGTGGATGTCGTGCTCAAGGATGATTTCGATATATTTACGGACTTTTTCGACTACCTGAACAGAAAACACTCCAGGGCGGCCTGGAACTCGCTGGCGGACCGGCTGCTGAAAAGGCTGAGCGGATCGAAAGGCGTCAACATCGCAGACGACTTCAGCCGAAGCTACGCCAGGGACCGGCTCAGCAACTGGGCCATCCACGCCCTCGAGCGGGCGGACAGAAAGGACGAGATCATTCCGCTTTGCGAGGCGGAAGCTCGAAAGACAGGGTCCTACGAACGCCTCGTCAAACTGCTGATGGCGTCACGCCGCCGGGAGGAAGCCGAGCGCTGGATCAATGAAGGCGTTCAGGCAACCGAGAAGGATTGGCCCGGTATCGCGGCGAACCTGCGTAATAGAATGAGGGAGATCCGCACACGCCAGAGGAACTGGCCCGTCGTGGCGGCCATGCAGGCCGAAAAATTTGTACGAGATCCCTACCTGGAAATATTCACTGACTGTAAGAAGGCCGCGGAGAAGATCAAGGCATGGCCGAAAGTCCGCGGATGTATCCTCGCTTACCTGGAAAGCGGCAAACTGCCCTGGGAGCAGAATAGCTGGCCTCTTCCCGAATCCGGTCTCGATGCGCCCGGGGCCTTTCGGGACAGGAAATTTCCCATGTACTATGAACTCATAGACATCGGCATCCTGGAGAAAAAGCCCGACCAGGTGCTGCGCTGGTACGACACCCTTCCAAAGAAACGGTTCGGGTGGCACGACATCGATGAAGATGAAATCGCCACGGCGATCCAGACCCATGCGCCGGATCGTGCGATAGCGATATGGAAAAACTTAGCCGAGCGGTTTATTAGTGAGATCAAGCCCAGCGCATACCGGGAGGCGGCCATATACCTGCAAAAAGCGCAAAAAATCATGGTCCGTGAGAAAAAGCAGGCGGAATGGAATCTGTACATCGAGGGACTGCGAAAAGAGCACGGCCGGAAGCGGCGGCTGATGGAAATACTCGACGGCCTCGACGGCGGCCCGGTCTCGAAAAGGAGGCGTCGATCAAGTGGAAAAACCCGCAAGGCATAAATGGGCCTTCCGCGCCCGCTTCCGTAAAAATGCCTATGGCTGGCGGGGGTCGCGCCTGGCCGTCAAGCGCGTCAGGGAAGCGGTGTCGGAGATCAGGAAGGTCGCTCGCAGGGACCCCGTCGAGGGAGCCGAGGGCGCCGTCATATTTCTCGAGAAGGTCTCGTCGGCGCTTGCGCACGTGGACAGCTCGTCGGGCGCCATCGGCACGGCAGTCTACAGGGCTGTCGCCGCGCTTGCGCAGATCATCGCCGCGGCCCCGGCTGAAGACGACCTGCGTGACAGATGGCTGGACCGCCTCTGGCAGGCGGTGTCGGACGATAATATCCCCTATCTCGAGTCGCTTCCAGAATACTGGGGAGAAATGTGCGTTACCCCCGAGCGGGCCTCCCGCCAGGCGGATCAGTTCATCGGGATCGTGCGCACCGCCTGGGGCCCGGATCCGCGGCTGCGGGGCTATTTCGACGGGACCCCCGCCTGCCTGAGCGCTCTTCTCACGGCACGGCGGTACGAGGAGATCCTGGAGCTGCTCGAACTCGCGCCTCACAAATTCTGGTTCTATCGGAAATTCGGCGTCAGGGCGCTGCTGGCGATGGGCAGGAGGGCCGAAGCGTTACGCTACGCGGAGGATACCCGGGGATCGAACGAACCTGACCGGATCATAAGCGAAGCGTGCGAGGAGATCCTGCTGTCGAGCGGCCTGGCCGATGAAGCCTACGAACGGTACGCCATCGAGGCGAACCGGAAGACGACGTATCTCGCCACCTTCCGCGCCGTCGTCAGGAAATATCCGGACAGGGAACCGCTTGATATCCTGAAAGATCTCGTCGCAAGCACGCCGGGCGATGAGGGCAAGTGGTTCGCGTCGGCCAGATCGATGGGATTCTACGACAAGGCGATCGAACTGGCCAACCTCACCCCGTGCGACCCGAGGACCCTGACCCGGGCGACCCGGGATATGGCCGAGTCGGAGCCGCGATTCGCCGTGGAAGCGGGCATTGCGGCCCTCCGGTGGCTGGTCGGGGGTTACGGTTATGATATCACCGGCCTGGACGTTCTGGAAGCATATGATCACACGATGAAAGCGGCAGGGAATGCGGGGAGCGCGGATGAGACTATTGAGCGCATCCGCACATTAGTCGCCAGTGAGGTCTACGACGAACGATTCGTCAATAAGGTACTCGGCAGGCTCCTGTAGGCTTGCTTTGTCGGGGTCTCGAGCACGCCGACGACATCCTGCTCAGCGACGTTTCCAGCCTGCCTCGGCAGGCCGGAAGAGCCTGTCGATCTCGCGCCATGCGAGAAAATCGACGCCCCGGAACGTTCCGTTTTCATCGCCGCCGTATACGACCCATCCCCTGTCCGATTCTTCGCCTGCGAGCTTCCTCCACCGCTCCAGCGGTTCCACCCAGTCTGGCGCCGGTGTTCTGCCCGACTTCACCTCGACCGGGATCATCCTGCCCGACCGTTCGAATACAAAATCGATCTCGAGTCCCGCCCGGTCGCGCCAGAAATAGTACGTCTGCTGCGACCGCCGGTTGAACGCATCCTTGAGCATCTCCGAGTAGACCCACGTTTCGAACAGAGCCCCACGCATCGGGTGACCGGACAGCTGGGCGGGGCTGCGTATATCAAGCAGCCAGGCGGCGAGACCTGGATCGAGAAAATAGAGCTTCGGAGTTTTAATGATCCGTTTCGAAAAGTTGCGGTAATGCGGCTGGAGAGTGGCGATGATGTAGCTCGCCTCGAGGACGGAGAGCCATGACCTGGCCGTGTTGTGGGTGATGCCGCAGTCGGACGCCAGTCCCGAGAGGTTGACCAACTGCCCGCATCTCCCCGCGCACAGCCGTAGAAACTTTTCAAACGTACCGAGGTCGCGTACATGTATAAGCTGGCGAACATCCCGCTCAATATAGGTAACGATGTAATCGCTGTACCATTCGCTGGATTCAAGACCCCGGTCATGGATCGGGGGATAGAGCCCCCGGAACAGCAGGTCATCCAGATTATCAGGCGGGATTCCCCGTGAAAGCTCGCCCGCGGAGAATGGAAGAAGCACCATCATGGCCACGCGTCCGGCGAGGGACTGGGTTATTCCTGAGATGAGGCCGAACTGCTGCGATCCCGTCAGGATGAACCGGCCCGGTCGAGGGTCGGCGTCGACGATGCCCTGCAGGTACGAAAACAGTTCCGGCGCTCTCTGGGCTTCGTCCAGTACGGCTCCGTCGGGAAATCCAGCGAGAAAACCTCTCGGATCCTCGGTAGCGAAACGACGCCGGTCCGGTTCCTCAAGGAGCACGTAAGGCCGATCGGCGAAAAGATGCCTTACAAGAGTTGTCTTCCCCGACTGTCGAGGACCAGTGATAGCAACTACCGGGTACTGCCGGACAGCCCTGCCCAGGGCCTCTGCTATGGTTCTATCTATCATCATGGCAACAGGGTAACACAATTTTGGCAGATTGTCAATTCAATTTACAATCTGCCATCATTATTTGTCATTATTTATACTATTGATATTGTGACATGTTTCTGATATAATGCCGATGGTCACAAGAGGGAGAAACGACATGAGCGAAGCACTGGCAGTAAATCTTCGGCGGCTCCGGAAGGTCAGGAAGCTGACCCAGGCGGAACTGGCGAAAAGGGCCGGGATAAGCAGAAACGCGTTCAGGAGCATAGAAACCGGGGATTCGAAACCAAGGAAATCAACCTTTTACTCGATAGCAAAAGCCCTGGATGTCTCCGTGTTCGACCTGGTTCGAGATATTCCGGCCGTGGGAAACATGCGGTTCAGGACCAGCCGGAAACCAACCAGTTGGGAGAAGGCGGAAAGAGAGCAGATATCCGTTGAAGTAGCCCTGTGGCTGCTCGACTATAACTCGATAGAGGAGATAACCGGTGAGCGCCGGCCCTATGATTTCAAAGGGATTCAATTCGACAGAAATGATCCCGTGGAATCGGCGTACACGGCGAGGGCCATTTTGATGCTCGACGATGAGGATTATATCAGGGATTTCTCCAGTCTGATCCAGTGGGCAGGGATCAAGCTGCTTCTGATTGATTCGAGGCTGAAGGGATTCAACGGGCTCTCCGTGGGTAGTGACGGCGCCGGCCCAGCTGTTATTGTCAATGCCGGCGACAGGATCCCGGTCGAAGACCAGATCTTCGCAGCAGCGCATGAGCTCGGGCACCTCCTCATGCATCCTGAATCCTACGACTCCAGCATCATCGAGGAAAACGATGACCAGAAAAAGGAAGCGGCCACGTTCGCGAATTACCTCCTGATGCCGATACTGCAATTCGATAATAAATGGCGTGAATGTAGGGGAATGGACTGGGTTGACAGTGTGCTGCATATAAAGCGTCTGTTCAGTGTCAGCTACAAGGCCGTCCTCGACAGGCTCGTCGCCGAGAGTTTGGCGGATAGCGACATTCACCGCGCGTTCATCAGCGCCTACAACAACCGATACGACGGAAGACTTGTGTTCAGGGAGGAATCTGAAGCGTACCCTGCCAGGAGTGTGGAGCCCTCTTCCATGGACAAAACTGATTTCTTTGAAAACAGGTTGGCCAGACTGGTAATGAATGCTCTGGACAATCATGAGATAACCATGAGCAGAGCGGCGGAGATACTCGGGATTACCGCGAACGAAGTGAGGAGGAGGGTGTGGGAAAGGTATTCGTTCGACAGTGACGGATAAAGGTCTGCCGCATATAGTCGATTCCTGCGTATTGATCGATTACACTTCCGTCAATCCACAGATTCTCAGCCTTGCAGTGCAGCATATCGGCCCGGTGATAGTGACCGTCCAGGTGCTCGACGAAGTCGAAGCGTTTGACGAAACGTGGGCCGTTAAAGCAGGACTAACTGTCGTCGATCCTGATAGAAACCTCATTGACAGCGCCGTGTCCGATAGAGGCGGCCTCTCTGCCTGCGATAAGGCGATTTTCACTCTGGCGAAACACGAAGGGTATATATGCTGGACAAACGACTCGAAACTGAAAGAAATATGCGAAGAAGCAGGAATTACGGCTTTCTGGGGTTTTGAGATGATGCTTGTTCTCTGCGCTAACGGACATCTTGACCGGGATACTGCCTTATCGACCGCCAGAGGGATATACCTGGTCAACAGGTACATCGCGGATAAGGTGCTGGCCGATTTCGAGGCAAAGATCAAACTGATGTGAAATCGACATTCAGGACGAAGGCCGGGCAGCGGCGAGGCGGTTACGCGGAGAGGTGACCGCCCGGCGGCCTGAGCCACCTCCAAATCGCCCCGTTTACTATTCTTGATATCTCACCGGACTGCGGATTCGAGGAGCTCGATGGCCCTGTCGATCACCGCGTCCCGGCCCGCATCGACCTCGGCCCGGGAAGCAATGACATGGATATCGGGCGGGATACCGATCCCTTCGTAGCACACTCCATCTATCGAGAGACACAGATTGGACGACAGGGTGAATTCCCATCCGTTTGGCAGCACCTTCTTTACCACGCCTCCCAGAACACCCTTCGTTGTGTCTCCTGCCACAGTAGCCAGGGGTAACACCATCGCGCCGAGCGTGAAGTCTTCTGCCGCGCTTGCCGTGAACCGGCCGGTAAGGACTACCACCGGGATGTCGTCAAGCGCGTTGTCCGTCGGGTGCAGGCTGTCGATCTGTGAATCCGTATAATTGCTGTGACCTGGGCCGTTTCGGTATCTGTCTATGATATATTCGCGGTCTTTGTCCGCAAAACGGTTTATCAAAGCGTCTGACGTGCCGGTAGAACCGCCTCCGTTCACCCTCATATCGAGGATGACGCCATCACAGTCGCGGAAGGACTTTATTGCAGCGTTGAAATAGGCTACGGGAGGATCCGAGAGAGCGAAATGATAGAAGATCATGTACCCCAGGCTAAGAGTGGTCATATCGGGATTTATCCCGCCGTAGCCTGAAAATCCACTGGGCTGGCCGAATTCCGTTGCGCTGACATAGACCGAATCCAAGTAAACATTTAGAGCGGTCAGCCACAAAGCAGTCCTGTCACTGTAAAAACTGTCGGGATCTGAGTCTGAAAACAGGAGATAGTCCTTCTCTGAGCCCGATTTGTATCTGGGAAATCCCTGAGCATAAAGTTTTACGTGTTCATCCTGAAGATGCGAAAGAAGTCCCGTCATCACTTCGTACAGTTCAGCGTTCGTCGAGCCCTCATCGATGCGCGGCCTGTAAACCGCGTATAGAGAGTCCCAGTTCACGTGGCGGACATCGAAGAGCGCGTAGTAGCGGTCGAATTCGTGCCAGAGAGCGTCGAAGTTGCCATCCGGGGTGTTCTCGAACTCGACTTCCAGCAGACGGTCGCCGCAGGCGCCCAGGACTACAGCAAGCGTCAGCGCCAGAGAAGCGAAGGTTATCAGTTTATTTTTTGCTTTTAATCGCATATATAAATCCCAGGGTTGCCGTGTGTGAAATATATCTGAGACTCCGGGGTTCAGTCACACGATGATGCTGAAACCGGTATTCAGCTTCAAACCCCAGCTTGTCACCCAGCCAGAATACATAAGCCAATCGAGTCGACCACTGCAGAAACTCATTGGGAAACATAAAATTGTACCCCTTATCAGGGTCAACGGCATCCCAGGTCCAGAATGGAGTATAGTACGGCAGCCGTGAGGCAAATGAGAGTACAGTAAGGTCAAGATCCACAGAAAGGCGGTCGAAGTTCCTGATGCGTCGTTCCAGCGTTCCGGACAAGCCTGCAGAAAGGCCATCCAGTGAGGATACATCTTCCTCCCACACCATATCGCTTCCCCATCGGTCAATATTTTTCATTGGTTCAGAATATATTCCGAATTTGAATCCGAGGAAGAGGCCGGCTTTTCCTTCCTGAAACGAAGAAACGCGGGTTGAGCCAAAACAATTTACCTCGACACGATGTCCGCTCAGCTCATGCTTGCTTCTTGGATACGAATAAGGATCACCATCGGAGTAGAATACTTCCAGATAATCTCCAGTTACTCCATCTCTCAATCCAGCGTTGTACGAGACAAAACTGACTGACAGGGTGAACCTGAAGACCTCACCGGCGAAACGATAGAAAAGCCCGTAGATCGGAGATGAAGCAGTGTAGACGACCGGACTGATCACATCGTCGATAAAGCGGTTGTGATAAAGACCGGCCGCGATGCCGAGTTCATGGGGACGATAACGTTCATCATCGATTTCTTCACTTCGCAGATCGGCCGCACAGAGGGACAGAAGAAGAATAACAGGCGCAAGAAAAGCGGCTGCGCCTGCATGATTACGAGGCAACATCGGTGGAAATATCACCTTACTCTGGAACATGCCCCTCCTCCCCATGCTATAGCAGGAGAGATGATAGTATTAGATATGTAATTTAAATCTGGTGCCGCTGTTATACTTCAACATTATATCAACAATTCAATATCTGTACAGGGCGGCCATTACGGCCGCCCTGTCTATGTCCATATCCGTCAGGCACGGGGATCAGTCACCGAAGACTACGATCGAGAAATCCTCGTCCCAGAACACGCTCGCACCAGCGTCATATATTTCCACGTGCACGACTATCTGTGTGGTTGTCCAGGACGTTATCTCGGCCGCTAGAAAACAGTCGGCCTCCGTCGCCTGGTCGCTGGAAATACTGACAAGCACGACTCCGGTCTCAACGGGGAAGGTCCCCGTAAAAGTGACGTCGGCGAGACCGTCACCGGTGCTGTTCGCGGCTACCGTTACTTCCGGAGGGCCGGAAGACAGGATGGGCCTGGCTCCTGTGCCTCCCATATCGACATCAGCGTAAGCGAGAAGATATCCCGGACCTGGATCTCCCTGGTCCCCCTGAAGTCCCGTCGGTCCAGCCGGGCCCTGCTCACCCTCGCACCCGATCAGGACAAACACCAGTGTGACAGCGAAGATCAGCCGAACAGTCCTGGAAAGCATACCCGATCCTTCCGTTGAATGAAACTATCCACCGCGGCATCCGCCGCAGGCAGGAATCCGATTCCCCGTACTTATCATGCCGCGGCCTCCCGGGTAAAGTAAATATTATCAATAGGTTAAATCATAATCGCTGTTTATTGAGAAGGATTACCGAGTTGGCCTGCAGCCGCAGGAACGGGTTGTGCGCTTTCCCTATCTAATATCATCTCTATATT
>DAOVNN010000269.1 GCA_030630165.1 Candidatus Krumholzibacteriota bacterium | reverse complement strand
TTGGATCCGCCGCGGTCACGTCCGTCCCAGTCGATCGAGTGCTCGCCGCCCGCGAAGTTCCCGTCGGCGAGAACATTGACCAGCCTCCCGTTGACATCGAATATCTCGAGGCGGACATGCCCGGGCTGCGGGAGGAGGAACCCGATACTGGTCGAGGGATTGAACGGGTTGGGGCTGTTCTGCCTCAGCGTCAGCGGCATCACAGGGGTTACGACCGCTTCGGTCTCGAAGAGGACCTTTTTCCCCTCATCTTCGACACATTCGACGCGGTACCTGTACGACAGGCCGAACTCGAGGTCACTGTCGCGTATCGAGTATTTCAGGCCTTCCCCGCGGATCAGCCCGCTGTCGAGCTGCTGCCATGCTTCAACGCCTTCCAGGGTCCTCGAGACCTCGAATTCAGGGGAATCCTTCGTCTTGAGTATCGACCAGTTAAGCTCGATTCCGCCGTTTATATATGACGCGTCCCAGTTGTCGAGAAGAGTGCCGACATAGTCAGCGTTGATCAGGAGCGGATAAGTCGCCGCAACCAGCTCTATCGGGTGATCCGGCAGGCATGAAGCGACCTGAATCTCCCCTGTACCGGGATGCGGCCGTGGCCACACGATCTCCTGCTCTCCCGGGATGAGACAGATGCAGTCGATGCGGGCTGTCCAGAACCAGTCGTGCGCGCACATCGACAAGGCAACGCTGTGTCCGCTATAAGGATCTCCCATTGTCGCCGACACGTAAACGGGGTTGTCCGATATGCCGGTCATCACATATGTCTCCGGCTGGCTGAGAGAATACTCGACCGCGAAGACCCCGTTACCACCGGGCTCGATCCAGACGTAGAAACTGAAAAGCTGATAAAGGACATCGACATCCACTTCCTGCGAGTTCCTGTCTACATCGGCGTAAAGAAATAACCTCGAAGACGGCACGTAGACATAGTAGATGAAGCTTCCTTCCAGCCCGGAGCAGCTATTACCGAACCTGTCCTCGACTCCATCGATTCTTACCGTGTAGTCGACGTTCGCCTGCGGTTCGGAGGCGAAATCGAGCCGAACCTCATCCGTCATCCAGTCGATCGAAGTCACTGCAATCTGCTGCGACGCATCCGAGGAAAGGTAGACAGTATAATTCCCGGTGTCACTGGCCGTAACCGAATCGACCGGCTCATCGAACCAGATCGACAGCCTTGTGGAATTTACCAGGCTCATATTGAGGATCACCGGCGGCAAGACGTCCACGAAATGGAAGTCCGCCGATTCTTCCTGCAGGGTATTGTCGAAAAGGTCCGTGATGCCTGTGACCACGAGAGTGTAGTCGGTTTCCTGAACCATATCCTCACCGAGGATCAACTCCGTCGACATCTGGTCCGGCATCCTGGAGGCCTTGTATATACTGACAGTCGACAGGGGATCACCGGCGACATGCAGGGTATAATTGCCCTCTTCACCCGCTGACGTACCCGAGACCGCCTCGTTGAAATACGCGATGACTTTCCTTGTCGTCACCCCGTTGGCAGAGAGCAGCCGCGGAGGAACGTCATCGATGAACTGGAATGCGCCGGATGCCGCGTAAATCGGATTCCCCGCTATATCCGTCACACCCGCGATCCACACCACGTAAGACCTTCCGCCCACACCCTGCCCGTCTATCTCAAGGTCGACGATCGTCCCGGAAGGATCGAGGGCAGCCCCCTGCAGTGTCAATTTGACCGAAGTGTCGCCTTCTTCCACGACGTCATACTTTGAGATATCTTCAGCCGTCAAGGGATCAAGCGGTTCATTGAATGTGAGATGCACGAGGCTGTCGCTTGTCACGGTCAGGTTGAGAAGAACCGGGGCCACAGTATCATCCGCCGTAAAGGGCCAGGCTGCATCGGGATCGATCATGTTCCCGAACAGGTCCCCGATACCGCTCATCTTCAGAACGTACAACTCCCCGGCGCCGAGGGGAACTGCCGTTGTCAGTTCCGCCCTGGTTTCTCCATCATAAAGAGCGACAGAGTCGATGCCGACCGTGGCGGTGGAATCCGCCGCTTCGTAGAGGAGGTAGCTGCCGGGCTCCGCGGCCGCCGCATCGACCGTCTCGTTGAACCGGACATTCACATGGGTGAGATCGGGCAGGAAAATCTCTGCGACTTCGGGCGGAAATACATCGTAGCAGGTGAAATTCATTTCCTGGGAAGGGATCGAATTCCCCGAAGTGTCCCGGATATTGATCACGCGGACCGTGTAGTCCGATCCCGGATGCAGCGAGAAAGGTCCGGCTCGGATTATGGACGCCTCGCCAAGGAACGAAACGCCCGAGGCAAGCTGGATTGCCTCGGGATCCCCGAGAGGATAAACCTGGAAATAATGCGCATACCCCAGGATCGCCGGATCAATGGGTTCACTGAAGGTCAGGTCGACATACTGCGTCCCGACGCATACAGTGCTGACCAGCACCGGAGGTATCGAATCAAGCGGCATTATGTGGAAGGTATCGGGGAGCATCGTATTCATGGATGTATCTTTGACTCCGCTCACATACAGCGTATAAGTGTCTTCAGAATCGATCGCGGGATTGAAATTCAACCTGAGATAGTTACCGCTGGCAAGATTGGTGGAGATCATATTCATCGGTTCGGCCGGCGGCCCGTCCCTGAAGAAGGAGAAATTCGCCAGGTCCGCGGCTGATGCGGGATCGATAGTCTCGTTCCAGAGGAGTACCAGCGCCGTATCCGCCACTACGGATACCTCTGTAATATATGGAAGATATGTGTCCGGGGGCTTGAAGTAGGCGATGTTGGGCTGAACGATCGCGTTGCCCGCTATATCGGTGACTTCTTCAACGGAGACCCCGTAGATGATTTCCTGCTCCAGCGGCCAGATCAAGGTCACCAGCACGCTCGAGCCGCCAGGCTGCAGTTCTGCATGAAGTGGAGCGGGAGAGGTCCCCCCCTGGTCCATCGATATGGAATAATTCCATCTGTACTCTGCCGTAGCCTCGTCGAGCTGCTCGGAAAATACCAGCATGACGGTAGAGTCGTCCGGAGCGTAAGCATATAGAAGCTCCGGAGGAGTATTATCCATACCACCAAACAGAACACCTGTTCCTGGTGGCGCGGGGTTGCCCGCAACATCCCTCAACCCGCTGATATCCAGCATATAGGGAACAGCATGCATCGGCTCCCCGAGTATCATCCATACCCCGGTCTCATCGCTGTTCATCTGCACAAAGTTGACGGAAACGGTATCTTCCGACCCATCCATCGTGTAGATCGAATAGCTCGCGGGATCGAGCGCATCCGGCTCGAAGACCTTTTCATCGAAATGCAGTGTCAAATGTCTATCGTCCTCGACATCGACACTGACAGGCACGGGGGGATCTGTATCGGGCGTGCATGACTGGTTGACGCATAATCCGGGGCCGATGAATATCGGTTCGATCAGCCTGTCCTCGAGGCAGCTGGCAAACTGGTAGTAACCGACTGTCGGGTGCCTCACTATGTCTACCGTAGCCGGGTCAGCCACCGTGTTCAGCATCGCTACCCGTGCGATACAGACCCAGTCAGTCTGGCATTCGAGGAAACACGCGCTCACCCCGGAGGCCAGATCCCCGAGAACGACCGAAGTGCCCGGGTGCCATTCTGTGCCCGCAATAACCATGGAACCCGTCGAAGACTCGATCGCGAACTCGGCGCAGTACATGCCGTTTTCGCTCGGCTGGCAGAAGATGTAGATATCAAATGGTGTGTAGGGAACCGGCACGTCGACTTCGCTGGTCGTCCTGAACGAATCGGCATAGATCGCAATCCGCCCGATCTCGGGAGGCTGGGCAATAACTGCGAAGGGAACAATAGAAAACAGAAGGAATAGAATGAGTGTGCGTCTCATCGTCATCACTCCTCCAGACGATGAACAAGACTGGAATCCGGCCGCTTCACCTTTCGAATGCTGTGGCGCCGCCTGAACAATTAGATGTGTTGCCGATGTGCTATACGGGGATTATACCATAAAAGGGGGCAAATGACAATGATGCACCGGAACTGCGACAGGGACGCGATTTCATAAATCCCGGCCCTCGCCGCAAGGAGTCTTATCAGGAATGATTTTAGATGAGAAGCTGTCGTAGCCCTCTGCAGCCACCTACCTGATCCTCACCTGGTACTCGAGGACACCCGTCTCACCGGCTGAGAGGGTGTACGGGGCCTG
>DAOVNN010000099.1 GCA_030630165.1 Candidatus Krumholzibacteriota bacterium | reverse complement strand
TCGCTTCGGGCCTGGGTGCTGCTCACAAGGGAAATATCGTTCATCGCGACCTCAAACCCTCCAACATCCTCGTCACGGGCGATGGCAGGGCGGTGATCATCGATTTCGGGCTGGCCAAGCTGGCCGACAGGACGAGATTGACGAGAGAGGGGGCAGCCGCCGGGACAGCAGCCTACACGAGCCCAGAGCAGGCCAAGGGGGAAGAGACCGACCCGCGTTCCGACATATTCTCGTTCGGCTGCGTGTTGTACGAGCTCCTCTGCGGCAGCAAGCCGTTCAGGGGGGAGCACGAAGCTGCTCTGCTGTACGAGATTGTCCATGAGGAACCGGACTTGCTGACTGACTGCGGAGGGGATATCCCAGAAGAATGCCAGAAGATAATCTACAAGTGCCTGAAGAAAGATCCTGCCGAGAGGTACCAGGACGCCGCAGAGCTGAGGGAAAGTATCAGGAAGTCAGAAGCAGGTCGAGCACTTGCGGCACCGGAATCAAGTCAGAAAAAGAACAATAAGTTTCGAAATGCCGTGATTGCCGTAACAGCTGTCGTGCTGATCGCCGTGGGGATATATGTCGTAAATAATGCCATGGAAAAGGAGACTGCCGAACCGGAGAAAACGGGGATTGTCGTTCTTCCCTTCGAAAACCTCGGTGAAGCGGAGGATGAATATTTCGCCGACGGGATCACCGACGAGATAACCGTACGACTCTCGGGAATAGAGGATCTGAAGGTAATTGCCAGGACCAGCGCCAACCATTTCAAGAACACGGACAAGACGATTGCCCGGATCGGCGAGGAACTCGATATCGAATATATCCTGGAAGGAACGATACGATGGCAGCACCTCCGTGACGGTGGCAGCCGAGTCAGTATCTCGCCAAAACTCATCAGGGTCAGCGATGGGTCGCATCTATGGGCTGAGATCTATCAGGAGGACATCGCAGATATCTTCCAGTTACAAACGTTGATAGCGACTAGAGTTGCCGGCGCGCTTGACATCAAACTACTTGAATCCACGCAATCTGAAATTGAAAAAATTCCCACGGAGAATCTGGAAGCCTACGACTATTTCCTCAGGGGGCTCGAATACGACAGATACTGGTCCACCAGTTCACAGGCCGAGAAAGCCTTGCCCATGTATGAGAAAGTAGTGTCACTGGATCCGGACTTTACTGAGGCGTGGGCACACATATGCAGGCTGAAGGTATGGCTGGTCAGCCTGGGTGTGCTTGACAGGGGGGAACTCGTTGCAGCGAAAAGATCCGGTGATATCGCATTGTCGCTGGATCCGCAGAGTGTTGAAGCCCAGGTGAGTCTGGGTTATTACTATTACAACGGCTTCAGGGATTACGAAGCCGCGTTGAAATTCTTTGAAATGGCGAAAACGACCGCTCCCGGAAGGTGGGAAGGGATCTTTGGAAGCGCACTTGTGCTGAGACGCATGGGAATGATGGAAATATCTCTCGCCGGCTTCGAGAAGTCACTCAGGATCGACCCGTTGAATTGGAATATCACGATGGATATGACTTACTCATATATTTTTCTGAGAGATTTTAAGAATGCCGAGAAAACAGCTAGGCATCTTATCGAGATGAATCCAGCCATGATGGTAGGTTATGCGCTTCTTATAGATGCCTATATAGGCATGGATAGTGATACTACCAGAGCGGCAAGTGTAATGAGACTAGCTATGGAGAAAGTGTCTGAGATCGATCTGGTCGCTGATTATGATTACATTGATTTCGTCAGGCCTCTGGCAGGTGGAAATGACCGGGCGATGAATCAGATAATCAATGCGGATATATCGCCGGAAATGCCGATCATACAGAGGGCGAAATTGTACTGTATAATAGCTCAGTTACATGAGGTGACAGGCAGATTCGATTCGGCCGGTGTCATGTATGGAAAGGTGACGGAACTTCTCGAACCGCTTGTAACATCAGATCCCGGGACGCATCCTTACTATCAGACGCTGGCACTTGCATATTCCGGCCTCGGGCGCCACGAGGAATCAATAGAACTCTGCCATAAGTCTCTTTCGATGGATCTGATATCGAGGGATGTAATTGTATCTAACGTTATCTCGACCACCCTCTCCATGGCATACTCGAAGGCGGATATGGAGAATGAAGCGATCGATATCATCGAGGATCTTCTGTCGCGGCCTGCTCGCCTGTCCAGAGGGCATTTGAGGGTCGATCCCGTCTGGGATAACCTCCGCGACAATCCCACATTCCCTAAGTTGCTGGAATCACATGGAAACTGAGGATATGAACAGACCCTACCTCATAGGAATATCCGGCGGCTCCTGCTCGGGCAAGACGAGCCTGGCCCTCGGTCTGGCCCGCTGCCTTGACGATCTCCAGCCCGTCGTAGTACCCCTCGATTCGTATTACTTCGACCTCGAGCACGTTCCCGAAGAGGAGAGGGCGACGTACAACTTCGACCATCCCGGGGCGATAGATTTCGATATGTTCGAGAACCACCTCGTAAAGCTGCTGGAGGGGAAGGACGTTCTCGTGCCTGTCTACGACTACGAGAGCCACACGCGCGCCCCTCAGGGGGAGTGGATCCCGGTCAGCCCGTCGGTGGGAGGGGGTGAACGCGTCATGATCGTAGAGGGACTGCATGTCTTCTACAGCCCCGGCGTGAGGGAGATGCTCGACCTGAAGGTATTCGTCGATATCAGCAAGGCGATCAGCCTTAACAGGCGCGTAGAGCGGGACGTGCGCGAGCGGGGAAGGACCCCCGAGTCTGTCGTCCAGCAGTTCCAGAAGCATGTCGTCCCGATGTACGAGGAATACGTCGAGCCGACGAAGGAGTTTGCCGATCTCGTCGTCGACGGAGAGTGTCCCCTCGAGGAATCCCTCAGGGCGGTGCTCGCCCTGGTCTACCCACAGGAATAATCCTCCACCATAATTCACATGTATAAATCGTTTGTGGCGGCGTCTGCCGATTATTATTAATTCAGGGAATGCTGTATTGATGGTTGTGCTTTTTCAGGGTAACGGAAATGCAGGCTGTAATTCTAGATTCGGGCAAGATCCCCGGCGCGCTCGTCGATGTCCTCGGCCGTCCGCTCATAGAGCATCAGCTCGACTTTCTCTTCGGTGGAGGTATCGAGTCGGCATGTGTCTGTACCGGCCAGGTCGGCTACGGCGCGTTCAGGGACTGGCTCCGCGGATGCGATTACACCGGCAGGGTGGAGCTGGTCACTAACAACAACCACAACGGCGGCGGCATCGGCCCGCTCTATAACCTGTGCTCGATCCTGGAGCGCGACAACTTTACCGAAGGCGTTGTCGTGACGGCGGGGAACAGGTACTTCGATTTCCCCTTTTCAGGCTTCGTGGAGTTCTGCGGCGCCCACGACGGTGACACGGTCGTTATCATGGATGTCAAGAAGGGCGGCAAGGCTGACCGCTGCGGGATGGTGGCTGTCACCTCGAACGAACGTGTGATAAGTTTCGCCGTGGACCCGTCGGGGAAAAAGGGAACGCCGCTTGTCGCTCTTCCGTTGATCCACCTCAGCGCCGAGACGATCCCCTACCTCGGCAGGTACCTTGCCGAGGAGAACGACGCCGACTGTATAGGCTCGTTCCTCGAGTGGTCGTACCGGTTCAGGCCCCTGTTCGCCTATAAGGCGGAAGGGAAGCACTTTCGCGTCACCAACGCGGCCTCGGCAAAGAAGATCGCCTCTCACTTTGAAAAATCCGGCCGTATCTGATACTATCTTCTCCGACATTTCAGATAGGAGAATCATCTCATATAGAGGGAGCCTGAGATGGAAGAGCACGTACGCGAGATAATCAAGGCGCTTGGAGAGGATCCGGAGCGGGAGGGCCTCAGGAATACGCCCCGCAGGATGAAGGAATCTCTCGAGTTCCTCACGAGCGGTTACAAGGAAGACATCGACAAGGTGATGAAGGGATTCATTCTCGACGAAGAGTATGACGAGATGGTGATCTGCAGGGACATCTCCCTCTACAGTCTCTGCGAGCATCATATGCTTCCGTTCTACGGCAAGTGCCACGTAGCGTACATCCCCAAGGGAAAGATCATCGGGCTCTCGAAGATCCCCCGTGTCGTGGATATGTTCGCCCGCAGGCTCCAGGTCCAGGAACGTCTGACCAACCAGATAGCGAGCACCCTGATGAAGCATCTCGAACCGATCGGTGTCGCGGTGATCATCGAGGCGGTGCACCTCTGCATGGCGATGCGCGGCGTTCAAAAACGGGACTCGCTGATAATCACCAGCTCGATGCTCGGCGCCTTCCGCAACGATTCGAAGACGAGGATGGAATTCCTCGATCTGATCCGTGGCAGCGACAGGCACAAGTGGTAGACAACCTATGAATGAAAAAGAGCTTGTCCTGGCCGCTAAAAGCGGTGACAGGGCCGCTTTCAACGAACTTATATCCGGCTACACCGATCGGATATACCGTCTCGCCTGGAAGCTCTCGGGCAACGAGGAGGACGCCGCGGACATCTTTCAGGAGACGTTCCTGAAAGCGGTGGACAATATCGACAGCTTCCGGCTCGAGTCATCGTTCGGCACATGGCTCTATACCATCGCGATGAATGTGATGCGTGCCTGTTTCGCGAAGAGAAAGAGGATGCAGCTGGGGCCGATCGAGGATTACCTGCCCGATCACGAAAACGGCGCCAACTCGAAGCTGTTCGACTGGGGCGACCCGCATGACCTGTTCGAGAACACGCAGCTCAGGGAGATGATAGATTCGTTCCTGTCACGGATGTCCCCCGAGAACAGCACGCCGTTCGTTCTCAGGTACATGGAGGACATGCCCGTAAAGGACATCGCCAGGATCATGGATCTCTCCGTACCGGCGGTGAAGTCGCGGATACTGAGGGCGAGACTCGCGCTGCGCGAGCATCTCACCGAAAAGTTCAGGGAGAAGAAAGATGGATAACTGCAGGGAATATCTCGAGAACCTCTGTTCCTACGTCGATGGTGAGGCGGACGACTCGATCTGCAGGGAGATCGAGAAGCACCTCTCGGACTGTCCCGACTGCCGTATCATGGTCGATACGCTGCGTAAGACGGTCAAATTATGCCGCGACGGCAAGGAGGAGCCGCTTCCAGAGGAACTGAAGGCCAGAATGAAGGCAATTCTCGAGCAGAAGTGGAAAGAGAAGTTCGGCGAAAACGGGGAAGATGCCTGATTTCTGTCGCAAGCCCTCTTTGACCAGCCCTAACTCTTTACGGTAAAGCACATTACCGTATATATTCGATAAATCTCAATAAATATGAATCGTTTACGCACCTTTTCTATCAAAAGAGATATATGCGTTTTCACTTCTGGAAAGGAAAAGTGCAATGAGACGTTTTATCGAAGAGTTCTCCATCAATCACCCCTGGGCGGTAATCATCGCTGTCACGGTCATCACGGTCTTTTTCGCCGCGCAGCTTCCCGGGATCAAGATAGATACCGACCCGGAAAACATGCTCCGGGCGGACGAGCCGGCGCGGCTCTTCGACCACGAGGTCAAGGAGGAGTTCGCTATCTCGGACTTCATAGCGGTCGGTGTGGTCGTTGAGGAAGGGGCTTTCAACGCTCATCTTCTCGGCAACATCCACGCGATCGTCGAAGAGGTCTCCGAGATCGAGGGTGTCGTCGCGGACGATATCCTCTCGCCCTCGACCGTCGACGACATCAGGCAGGACAGCGACGGCGTACTTACCGTCTCGACATTGATGGAGTATCCGCCCGAGAATGACGCGGAAGCGAAGTTCATCCTCGAGAGGATAAAGGGTAATCCCGTCCTGAGGGGCAAACTTGCCTCGGATAACGGCAAGGCGATCGCTCTCTTCATCCCGATTGAATCGAAGAACATGTCCCATCGCATCGCCGGTGAGATCGAGGAGATCATCGCGAGACACTCGTCGGGCGAGGAGTACTTCATCGCCGGCCTTCCCGTAGCCGAGGACAGTTTCGGAGCGGAGATGTTCAAGCAGATGGCCCTCAGCGCGCCGCTCGCGGGCCTGATAATCTTTCTTCTGCTCCTCTTTTTCTTCAGGAACGCGAGGATCGTCATAGCGCCGATGATCGTTGCTGTCGCCTCGGTGATCTGGACGATGGGGCTCCTGATCATGACCGGGAACACGGTCCATATCATGAGTTCGATGATTCCGATATTTCTCATACCGATCGCCGTTCTCAATTCAATACATATCATCTCCGAGTTCCATGACGAGTTCCAGAAGTACAAGCACAAGAAGACTACGATCAGGAACACGATCCTCAAGCTTTTCACCCCGATGCTGTTCACTTCGCTGACGACTGTCGTGGGATTCGCCTCGCTGGCGCTCACGCCGATTCCGCCGGTCAGGGTATTCGGGATCTTCGTAGCCTTCGGGATCATCGTCGCCTGGCTGCTGTCGATAACATTCAATCCCGCCTTCGCCGTTCTCCTTTCGAGCAATTCGCTGAGGAATTTCGGGAAGTCGGACGAATCGCACCGCCCCCTGACGGTTGCGCTTCACGCGATGAGGGATTTCAACAGGAAACATTACAAGGCCGTACTGGTCGCGTCGGCAGTGATCATCCTCATCGCGGTCGTAGGGCTGAAGATGATCGTGGTCAACGACAACCCGGTCAAGTGGTTCAAGAGCAACCATCCCCTCAGGGTAGCCGACGTCACGCTCAACCAGCACCTGGCCGGCACATACATGAACTATCTCGTCCTCGACGGTGAGAAAGAGGATGCGATGAAGGATCCCGAGACGCTGAGGTATATCGAGCGTCTCCAGAGACATCTCGAGCAGAGCTCATTTGTCGGGGCTGCCACGGGGCTGCCCGACATCGTGAAGAAGGTGCGGTTCGAGCTGTTCGACAGCGATCCGGCCAAGTTCGCGATTCCCGACAGCCGCAGGGAAATTGCGGAGGACCTCTTCATATTCGAGATCTCCGGCGGAGACCCGGGCGATCTCTTCAAGTTCGTTTCCGAGGATTACTCGAAAGTCAACCTCTGGGTCCAGCTCAACGAGGGCGACAACCGCTCGGTGATGTCTGTAGTCCAGTCGGCGGAGGATTTCATCAGCGAGAACCCGCCCCCTGCGCCGCTGAAGGCTGAATGGGCCGGATTGTCCTATATAAACATCGTATGGCAGGAGAAGATGGTCTCCGGGCTTCGGGCCGCTTTGCTCAGTTCATTCGCCGTCGTATTCCTTATGATGGTCTTTCTTTTCCGTTCGCCGCTGCTCGGCCTTATCTCGATGCTGCCCCTGAGCATCACGATCATGGCGATCTACGGAGCGATCGGGTATATAGGAAAGCCTTACGACATGCCGATAGCCGTTCTCTCGTCCCTGACCCTCGGGCTGTCGATCGATTTCGCGATCCACTTCATCAAGAGAACGAGGAACATCCACAAGGAGACTGGTGATTTCGAGAAGACATACAACGAGATGTTCGAGGGGCTCGGCAGGGCGATCAGCAGGAACGTGCTCGTGATCGCCATCGGGTTCATCCCGATGTTCTTCTCGATACTCGTTCCCTACATCACCGTCGGATCGTTCTTCTTCGCGATCATGATGGTCTCGGGAGCCGTCACGATGCTGCTCCTTCCGTCCATCTTCATCGTGCTGAGAAAGAGACTGTTCCCGCAGGCTGACGCGGAAACAGAAGAAACAGTTATACAAAAGGCAAGTTAACCGTTAACCGCAGGCGGAAAGTCATGAAGACACTGCCTATCATACTCGCTGCAGCGATCATGCTCATGTCGCTGCCGGCTCTGGCAGGAAACAGTTCGCCCGATCCGGAAGGGCTGATGAAAGAGGCCCATATGGCGATGTTCTACGCCGCCGACGACGGGATCTCCGAGGTGGAGATGAAGATCGTCAATTCGAAGGGCAAGGAGAGGGTCAGGCAGTTCACCATGATCAGGCTCGACATCGAAGAGGGCGGAAAGCAGATGTACTACACCTACTTTCGCAAGCCTCACGACGTCTCCAGGCTCACATTCATGGTCCACAAGCTGCCCGATGCGAACGACAGCAGATGGATCTACGTACCCTCGGTAGACCTGATCAAGAGGATATCTTCAGACGACAAGGGTTCGAGTTTCGTTGGATCGGATTTCACCTACGAGGATGTATCGGGGAGGCACTGGACCGAGGACACGCACAGTTTCGTGCGCGAGGACGAATACAACGGCCGTGCGGTATATGTCATCGAATCAAAGCCGAACGAGAAGTACAAGGGTTTCACCAGCAAGATCACATTCATCGACAGGGAGAACCATCTCGTCCTGCGTGAGGAGTATTACACGAAGGGTGACACTCCGGCGCGCATATTTACAGCCGAGAAGGTCGAGACAATCGACGGGATAGCTACCTCGACATTCCGCAAGATGGAAAACGTCAAGAAGAATCAGTACACGACCGTGGAGTTCTCCGATATCAGGTACGGCTGCGGCGTAAAGGAGTCCGTCTTCACCGAGCGCTCCCTGAAGAACCCTCCGCGTGAGTATATAAAGTAGCCGGAGAGGATGAGGATCATGAAGCGATACAGCGGACTATTCATCGGATTGCTGCTCGCGGCGGTGCTGTCGGCGCCTGCGGCGGCGGACAGCGAGATCAGCGGGTTCCTTCAGGGCCTTTACGGCTACGGGACCGACAGCCGCAACCCCGTGCCGTCAGAGCTGACTGCTTCGGAAGTGAGGCTGCAGCTGAGGTTCGAATCGTTCTCGGACAACGCCGAATATTTCGGAAGGCTCGATTTCACTTACGACGACTACCTCGACCCGGGCATCAGCGCGGAGCTTCGAGAGGGATATATCAAGTTCGGAGCGGCCGGATGGCTCGACATGAAGATCGGAAGGCAGATCATCACCTGGGGAACAGGCGACCTGATATTCATCAACGACCTCTTTCCAAAGGACTGGGTCTCCTTCTTCGCGGGCAGGGACGACCAGTATCTCAAGGCGCCGCAGAACGCGCTGCGCGCCACGATGTACCGCGGCTCGACTTCTCTCGACGTTGTATACACGCCGAGGTTCGCGCCCGACGTCATCCCCTCGGGGATGAGGTTCAGCTATT